>CATLGN010000086.1 GCA_949935685.1 uncultured Lachnospiraceae bacterium
CGCCAGTGTGGCAGTCACTTCATAAACTGCCCCGTCGGCCAGATGAAAAGAAACCGTCTTATTGATAACTTCCACATATTCGAGCCCTACAAAAGACACCCAGATGACGCCTTCCCGGTTTTTCAATACAATCCCCTGTCCGTCTTCCGTAAAAATCTCATTTCGCACTCTGTCCAGCAGCCCGAAAAGAACCTCGGCGTCTGTGGGCTTAAGCAGGTAATGATAAGCCCCTACACTGTAACTTTCTACGGCAAATTCCGGTGACGAGGAGATAAAGATAAGCCTGACATTTTTATCCAGTTCCCGCAGTTCGCGCGCGGCCTCGATCCCGCTTATTCCCGGCATAAGTACATCCAGTAAGACAAGATCATATGCTCCGCCCTTCATTTCGCACAGAAAATCCGTGCTGTTATGGAACGTGCGGCAGTCGCAGTTGATCCCGCGGCTCATCTGATATTCCGCAAGTAAGCCTGAAAGACGGGCAAGTTCCTGCCGGTCATCATCACAAATCGCTATTCGCACGATGCAAACCTCCCGGTGCAAATCTTTCCATCTATGATACCATACCCCGGCCCGTGGCCGCAAACAGATTTAACCGCCGGGGCAACGACTTTTTCTTAATAACTGATAGCCAATAACCATATTATTGTTTCATACTGCCGCTACACGATACTAACCGATTGCATTCGCAACAACATCCAATACTTTGACAATTTCAATCATAGCGTCATTCAACTGCACTGCCTCTGTCTCTGTCAGGCTGTCCTGAGATATTTCTCCCATCTTCCCGATAATTTCATACACCTGATTCAAAGCGTCTTCCACCTCCGGATCCGCTTCGACTTCATCGCTGTTGTATGCCTCTGCCACCGTATCGTAGATCTGCGTCATCGTTTCATAATTTTCCTGCAGAATGGCAAACGTTTCATCCGATACCATTTCGCCGTCTGCCCCTTCCGCAGGTTCCATTCCGTCTACAACAGAAGAAAGCACATCCAAAACTTCGCCCATAATATCATTCAGGGCAACCGCATCCTCTTCCGTAATCGAATCCTGTGTGATTTCTCCCATCTGATTGATTACGTCGGCTGCCGCATTCATTGCCTCTTCAATATCTTCATCTGCTGCAATTTCATCCATACTGTATAGATCTTTTACCTGATTATACGCATCGGTCATCAACGCATAATTATCCTGTAACATTTCAAACGTTTCATCCGACACCATCTCGCCGTCTGCCGCGTCGGCTTCCTCTGCCTCCGGCGCTTCCGCTTCCGTCCCGGCTTTTGTTTCCTCCACCGGCGCCGGAGCCGGCGCTGCTGCAGGAGCCGGCGTTTCCTTGCTGCCTCCGCATGCTGTCAATACCATTGCTGCCATTGCAACAGCCACCAAAACCGATATAAATTTTCTGTTTTTCATACATTTCTCCCTTTCTTTCTTATGTTATAGTTATCAGCTCTCAGTTATCCATTATTATATCTGCAGTCTTTTGCCTGCCGTCACTCCGCAAAGGTGAGAAGTACGGGCTCCACATAATATGTATTGTTATAAATGTCAGTGATGCAATAATAAAGCAGATAATCGCCCGCTCCGGACGGTTCGTAAGCAACCGACGCAGAGCTGTCATATAAAAATGCATCTCCCAGATAATAGGCGTCGTCATATTCCCCGTCATACGTATAATAGTCGCACAGAAATTGTATTTCGTCGCCATCCTTCACAGGAAGCAGCCCCTTCATGCTCATCCCATTGTCATAAAACCGGACTGCCCCCGTAATGATGCCCCTGCCTTCTTCGTCCCACAAAACGACAAGGTTCACATATTCCCCATTCAGCTCGCAGGGAATATATCCTTCCACATATTCGTCGGTAACAGAGACATACAGCGGCGCAGTCTGATCTTCCAATGTGAACCAAAGCCCGTCATAATCAACCATCAGGGCACCGTCGTCATCCACATCAAAATAATTATCCGTTCCCAGATCGATATAGCCTTCACCGTCATCGTAAAAAAGCTGCATTTCGATACTGTTGATAATCTCCCAGTCCTCATCAGAAAGCGCAAGGGCAAAAAAATCCCCCCGATCGTCAACGGTCAATACCTCATCACCGTATGTATCCTCCTCATAGCTGTCCGCATACCCACTCACATAATCCTCATCGAACCAGCTATAACCGGACCAGTCGCTGAAATCCGGCATCGTATCCGATTCCTCTCCATCGCTTAACGCATCAATGGGCGTATTGGAACCGATATAGCTTTGCCCGCCCACAACGATGTTTGCAAAAGCTCTGATAAATTCGATATATTCTCCCGCAAGGCCAATATCCCCATAAATCTCCAGCATATTGTCAAAAGCGTATATATCGTTGTATGGAAGATATACCATCAGTCCATTCGCATGCAGGACATTGGCCGAATTGGCAGAATACACAACCGCCCGCTCCACGGCATCAATCAATCCCTCCGAACCGTCAATATCACAATTTTCCGCAAAATGCATAAGATCAATGGTGTCATAGCTGTCATCTCCAAAGGCCTTTGTATCGCCGACCGACCGGAAGACAACCCGGAAGTCATTTCCGTCAAGCTGTTCTTTCGCATTGGCCGAAAATGCGCATAATGAACTGTATACACGCCCCATTTCCGTCAGATCGATCATACTGAGCGTACATTCGTCGTCCGGATTTTCCTCTCCGCATACCCGTACAAAGTCGTCAACGATCATTTTCCCGATTTCTTCTGTCGGAACCGAAGCGTCTTCACAGATCATAGTAATCCAATTCGTATAAAACCATCCAAGCCCGGGTTCGACTTCCTCCGAACCTATCATATAGTCCGCATGATGATCGGCCATACACGCGGTCTCAACCGTCGCCATAAGACAGGCATCGAAACCGATAAAGTCAAACTTCACGCCGGCTTCTTCCAGCGCGCGGTCAATCTCATTGATCTGCATGGAATCGCCGCCGAAAATCTCATCACTGCCATATCCATAGAGCGCGCCGCCGCCGTGATCCCATAAAATCAACGCATTTCTGTTGGCGGGATAATGTTCGCCGCAGTAGCTCACAAACGCAGAAAGCGTCTCGGGATCGGTCATCGGGTTTGCCCCCATATCCTCCTCAACACAGACAATGCCCTCATGCACAACCTGCCAAATCTGATTTGTCCCGGAACTGATCACACTGTTCTGCCAAACATTTGTTCCACCGGTATACAGGAGAATATCCACATTGTCGTTAATATCCGCTTCACACATTTCAAGAATGTCCGCCGTCGCCGCCCCGAAGTTTGATTCGAGGTCTGTCCCACACATATAAACCATAATGGTAAATTTATCGTCACTGCCTTTGATTTCGGTCCACTTCGGGCGTTTTTCCGATACAGCGCCGCCCTGTCCGTTCTCCTCATACGACGATGCCGCTTCATCCTCCGCATAAGCGGGCGGCGTATCTTCCTCAGCGCTGCAGCCGTACAGCCAGCCGGACAAAAGAACTATAATAAAACCCAAACCCCACACGTGGCGAAACAATTTTCTCCCTTTATGCTGCACAGCCCTGCCCTCCGTCTTTGTATCATTTCGTTATTTTCAGCACGTCAGTTGTTACCGGAACAGTGTACCGTAACCGTTTCTAAAAATGGAGGATCTGTCATGAAACGCCCCGGAAGCGCACCGAATCGACAACAGCCCCGGCAAAGATACGTTTTCCGGTTTCCGCCGCAAAATATCTGATCACCGCATCATAAAAGGCAGGGGGGGGTAAAGCAAAACCCCATCCCTGCCTTTTATCAATATATTTTCAATACGTTACAAACGCTGTTATCGTTCCGTCGCAGCACGATTCCCGTCTATGCGAGATGCCTGTAGTTCTCAACCGCGATCTTGATGGTCGCCAGCACATCTTCTTTCGCCGCGGCCGTAATCGTCGCGCTTCCCAGATCACCCATAGAAAGCGCAAGCGTGCTGTCATTCACTTCCGCAACCCCAAAGGTTAAAGCCAAACCTGTCGTCTCGTCCGTAATCGTAGCCGTGTCATCCGTATAAGTGATCGGACCCGCGAAGCTTACTGCCGTCATATCACTGTTATCACCAAATATTATGATGGCATAATCGTTCGCAGCGTCGAGCGCCATCACAACCGGTGCGCCTGACCCATCATTTCCGATAAATCCGCCGTCAACCCAGGAAGCGATCGCATTGTAATCCAATGTATATTCCTGTGCCTCTGCCGGCGCAGACGGAGCCGATGTTTCCGGTGCGGGTGCAGGCGTTGCCGGCGCTGGCGTCTCCGGCGCTGGCACAGGTGTCGCTGCTTCCGATACAGGCGTTGTCTCTGGCGCGGGCACAGGCGCTGCCGGCGCAGGTGTTACCGGTGCCGCCGCACTGCTGCCGTTCGCCGCAGGAATAGCAAGCACCTGCCCTTTATAGATAATATAATCATCCTTAACCGTCCCGGCATTCGCCTTATAGATCTCTCTCCATAACGTTTCCTTACCATATACTTTCTTCGCTATCTTGCTGAGATTGTCTCCCCGCTCAACCGTATAAGTTCCCTGTGTCTCCGCGGCCCTGACAAGCGACGCCGGCGCCGTCATAACCGCAAAAGCCAGCACGCCAACTGCCAGTAAATATTTTTTCAGATTTTTTACTTTCATCCTCAAGTCCTCCTGAACGCATTTTAGGTTTCCATATTGTTGTAATGTAGTATACAATACTTTGGCATCAAAACAGAGGTTTCTGTATGAATCGACCGAAAACTGCATCCAATCGACAGTCTTGCTCTGTCCCGGTTCCGCAGGTTCCTGCGCCCGGTAACATACGATTCCGCCGCCTGGATGGGAGCAGCACACATAACGAAGTCCTTCTTTCTGTATCCTGCATCCTTTTAACCCCCTCCAGTGCAGTTCCTTTTCCAATGCCCTGACACGGGCGACTTTCTCTTGCCGGAGATCTCCGGCTCTTGTGAATTTCTCAGATATTTGATATGATGGGAGCGAAATAATCGCTGTAATCACATTTTATCTCCTTTGTAGAAGAATGTCAATAATTATATCCGATTCAGGAGAATATTTTCACCGGGAGGACATAATGCAATCGGCAAATATCATCGGAACACGGATTAAAAACAGAAGAAAAGCTCTGGGACTGACACAGCTTGACATCAAAGCCGCCACCGGTATTTCTTCGGGAAATATCAGCGAAATCGAAAATGGCAACCGTCTCCCGGCGGCATCAACGCTTGTGCATCTTGCACGTACCCTCGAATGTACCATCGACTGGATACTGACCGGTGATGTCTCCGTTCCCGCCACGCCGCGCGATGTATTCTCCGATTGCGAAGATTCTGCAGAGCGGACGCTCTTGCAGGGATTCCGTCAGTTATCGGAAGAAGACCGCGAAGAGCTTTTGGCTATTGTGCAGATCAAACTGCAAAAATCCAAAAAAAGAGAACCTGCTTCTCTCAAATCATCCCCTTCGCCAGACGCCGTGGACAATAATCTGGCCGGATAAACGGTATGTATAAAATTTCCATTGCGGTATATACTAACCGAAAAAAGGAAAGGTGAATACAAATGGATCTGGATAAAGTAGTCTGTAGTTGTATGAGCGTTACATCAGGTATGATAAAAGAAGCGGTCGACGCCGGCGCGCGAACACTGGAAGAAGTACAGGAGGCCACCGGTGCGGGCACCGTATGCGGGGCATGTCTGGACGAAGTAAAAGTACTCGTAGACCATTTTACATCGGAAGCGCACTGACCGGGCGCTTTGCCAGAAAACAAAGGAACCGGCACTTGCCGGTTCCTTTGTCATATCAGTTGATCCAGTATGGAATCTCCAATCGTTCCTTCCGGCATAGCCAGGCCGAAATTCTCGGCTATCGTAGCGCCGATCACGGCAAACGTATCCCGGTCCTCCAGTCTGCCACAGCCTTTCATTGCCGGAGACCAGGCCAGAAAAGGAACCATTTCCCGCGTATGATCGGTGCCCGTATGCGTCGGATCGTTGCCGTGATCTGCCGTAATCAGCAGTAAATCGTCGTCTCCGATCAACGGAAGCAGTTCACCCAGTTTTTTGTCAAACCGTTCCAGTTCCCCCGCGTATCCCTGCACGTCCCGTCGGTGTCCCCACAATGCGTCAAAATCCACAAGATTGACATAACACACTCCCCGGAAATCCCGCTTCGCAATCTCAATCGTCTGCTCCATGCCATGAACGGAGCTTCGGGATTTATTGGACTCCGTCAATCCCTCTCCGTCAAAAATATCATAAATCTTACCGACAGAAATCACATCCAGCCCCGCATCCTGCAATGCGTTCAGCGCCGTCCGGCCATAGGGCTTCAGCGCATAATCATGCCGGTTGCTCGTACGCTTAAATTCGCCCTTTTTCTTTCCCACATAAGGCCGCGCGATCACACGTCCTACCTTCCATTCATCTTTCATCGTAATCTCTCTGGCAATCTCGCAGCAGCGATAGAGTTCATCCAGTCCGAATGTCTCTTCATTGCCACAGATCTGCAGCACGGAATCCGCAGAAGTATAAACGATCATATGGCCGGTCGCAATCTCCTCCTCCGCCAGTTCTTCCAGTATTTCCGTCCCGCTCGCGCTCTTATTGCCGATAATGGTCCGGCCGGTTCTTGCGGAAAGCTCATCCAAAAGCTCCTGCGGAAACCCTGTTTCCGTAAAGGTTTGAAACGGCTTCGTAATATGAAGCCCCATCATTTCCCAGTGCCCCGTCATCGTATCCTTACCCGTACTGGCCTCCCGAAGCTTCATAAAATATCCCATCGGCGCAGCAGCGGGTGCAACCTGTTTCAACGGATGCAGAT
>CATLGN010000087.1 GCA_949935685.1 uncultured Lachnospiraceae bacterium
ATATCGCCCACAGAAACCGGCGCTTTGTTATATTGGCATACCGTCCTGTATAACGCCTCTGACGCCATCGCTGTCTCCCTTTCAGCGAGCCGCTCCGGCTCTGTGCATCGCAGAATAATTAATTCCATGAAATATCGGCGCTCATCCCTTATTTTCCTGCCATTCATTCGTTTCTGACCATTTATCTGACGGCAAATAAATCGGAAAAACGATTCATATTTTCCCGTTTGAGTGCCATCGTGGGATGCACATAGCGGTTCATCGTAATCGACACACTGGCATGTCCGAGAATTTCGCTCAAACTCTTGATGTCAAATCCCAGCTCAATGCATCTCGTGGCAAACGTATGCCGCGTAGCATGGAAATTCGCGTCCTCAATACCGCAGGATGCAACGATCTTTTTAAAGCGGTTCTGCATCGTCCTCGGTTCCACAAACCGTCTGCTGTCCCCTATCAGAAGAAATGTCTCCGGCAGATAGAATTCTTCCAGCAGTTCCATCATACTGTCCGGCAGGGGAATTGTTCTGACGGAGCGCACACTCTTCGGGGCGATAATTTTCACTTCTGTCTTCCTGTCCGCATCCTCGTTGCCCCGCAAGCGCTGCATTGTTTTCCCGACATACATTTTCCGTTCCGCAAGATCAATATCGTCCCATTTCATCGCGCACAATTCGCCGATACGAATTCCCGTGAAAAGGCATATCACAATGCCAAGCGCCGGACGATCCATATGTCCCTGCAGATAGCGGAGAAGACACTGTTCCTCTTCCAGGCTGAACACCCGAATATCCCGCTGTTCCCTGCGCAGTCTGACACACTCCATAGAAAATGTCACCGTATATCCCTTTTTTATCGCATAGAGACGGATACCGTTGAACGCGGAGAGAACAGCGGCCACCGTAGAGGGCGTAAGCCCCTGCTTTTTTGCGCCTCCGTCCAGCAACAGACGGTTCACAAATTCAACAAGACGGCGGTTTGTAATGTCCGACAGCTCATCTTCGCCAAATTCCGGCAGAATGTACCGGCGCAGAATGTCCTCATACTTATTGAGCGAAGACTTTTTCAGAAATGCCGCCGAATCCGACAGCCATTGTTTTCCGATCTCCGATACCTTCCCCGCGTGTACCGCCGGCGTTTCCTTCCGTTCCAATGTCCGTTTTGCCTCGTCGAGTTTCCGTTTCACCTCTTTATAAGTGCGGGCATAGACGGCATTGTATTTCGCCTTTCCGTCCACCCGTTCCCTGATATAGCGGCCTTCCCACCTTCCATCTTTTCTTCTGTAAATATTTTCACCTGTCCTCGGCATATTTGTTACCTCCTTTTTGACTGTAATTTTGACGGGAAATGAAAATAATTCCATCAAAAATTTTTATTTTCCCGTTAAGAAATTCCAAAAGCGGTCGATATATATAATGTAATTGACAAAGATTCCGATGTTTTATATAATGAATACGGTATTTTGGGTATGAAATTACTTTCGTAGAATTAATTATTCCAAGAAAAAGCCGCGTGCAATAGTCTGATTGTACGCGGTTTTCTTAATTATATTTTGTGAATTTATTTTAATATCATAAATTTTCTGTCAATTTATCCGATATATAGAATAAGATGCACGATTCAAATATACTTTTAAGGAGGGATTACCGCAGGGAGAAATCTTTCACATATTTCCGCAGTACAGCCGGTATCGTCTGTCTCCGCCACAGGCACGGTGAAACGCAGAGTTCGGGATATTTCCTGTTATCAAAACGGATATGGTACTCCCGAAAAAACGTTTCGACAAGTCCTGCAGGAGCAGGAAACACAACAAAAAAACAGCCCCGTCCCCATGTACTGCCACACTGTTATGTACAGACGAGACTGCAGACTGTATACCTTTTTATATCATACCGGCGAATATCACCGTTGACAGAATGGGTTATCATGTGCGGCACACGCGATAACCCATTCATCACGCAGTATTGATTTACACTTCGATTATCCCTTCTCCTGTCCCGGCGCGGAAGAAAGTTCTCCGGCAAAATACCGCCCAATGCCCGCGATAAATCCCAGCGTTTCCTCTTTCATCACATCCGGGAACGCCGTCAGCACAGGCGCGGTCTCAAAATTCAGCACGCCGCCATAGCCGATCGCTCGCAGCCCTCTGACAAATCCCTCCCAGTCCGTGGAAGGAAGATTTTCCCGGGTCCGTGTAAAGGTAAAGGGAATCTGATGCAGATCGGAAACACCGTCATTGTCATGGATATGCAATACCTTCAGCCGCTTTCCCAATGTCGTGAGAAACGGTTCAAAATCAATCCCGACCAGATTGGCATGTCCCGTGTCAAAGCAAAAGCCCAGAACCTCCGCCGCGTATTTTTCATTAAACCGGTCGATCCGCTGCGCGGCTTTGCGCGCGTCGCAGCAGGGTCCCTCCACGATATGGCTGCCGACCGACGTATACAGATTTTCCACGCATATCGTAATGCCGTATGACTTCGCCGCGGGGGCAAGGGAATCCAGAAAATCCGCCGTCCGCTCCCACTCCGCCTCCTCCGAGCCCAGATGATGCGCCAGCTTAAAGCCGTGCACAACAATATACGGACAGCCGAAAAAGGCGCATACCGCCAGACTTTTCGGCGCCACCACACACCGCAGATACTCGTTCAGCTCCGGCGACGCACCGGGCACATAGTTCGGATAGGGCATATGCATCTGGCTGACGCGGACACCCGCCTGCTCCGCCGCCTTCTTATGCGGCGTAAAAAAGGTTTCCAGTTCGCGTCCCGACTTGTCAAAGAAATCATTGACCGCAAATCCGTACAATGCCTGATTCGTCAGATACGCGTTGAGACTGAAATCACAGCAGGAAAAACCGGTACGCCGGAGTAAAGCAAAGCCTTCCTGCGGGTTTTCGTCCGTTATGGCGTTTTTCGTCTGTACACCGATATTATGCATATCCTATTCCTCCCGCCTGACTCTGTCAAAATAATACGACGGCATATACTCATCGTTAAAATATTCAATCCGTTCCACGCCCATCGCTCTGAGCTGCGCTTCGATTTCACGGTAATAGGTATTACAGATAAAGACGCCGCACCCCTCCGGCAGACATTTCATCGCCTCCGGGCTTCTGACCTCCAGACCGCAAAATTCTGTGCCCCAGAGTTTTTCGTTATTGTCGCATGTAAAAAGCGGCGGATACTGCGTCCCGTAACACTTCATATAATTGCGGCACATATTGCCCGCGCCGAACAGTACAATGGACGAATATTTTTTCAACGCATTCCCGATTCCCACCTGCATCGCAAAATAGTCCGCCACCGCCCTGCCCAGGGCCAGCACCTGCGGACGCAGAAACGGCGAAAACGCCTGCACCGTATCCCGCATATCCAGTATCAGGCTGCCGTCGAACCCGCTGCCGCGCAGGCCCCGGATCAGCGACAGCCAGTCCGTGCCGGAATACAGCTCGCACGCGCCCGCAAAGGGAAGCCGCCGCATATCCCGCCGGCCGTCGTTATCCGTTAATATCACCGCTTTCAGCCGCCCGCCCAGCGCGGCGGCAAACGCCTGCATATCCTGTCCGCACACATTGCAGTATCCGCTGTCCATGCAAAACCCAAACCGCTCTCCGCCGGCCGCTTCATTCAAACGGTCAATCCACGCGGCCGCAGACGCCCCGTCGCTGCAAAGCCCGCGAATCAGATGGCCGCCCTGCTCGCGGTACTGATTCGGCAAGAGAATCTTTGTCTCCGCCTTTTCACAGGCCTGCGCAAGTGTCAGATAATACGCCCGGTTTTCCTCCCATATACGCTCCCGCGCAATTCCCGCAAAGAGCGGTTGGACAATGATACTCCCGCAGCCCATCTCCTCGCACGCTCTGACACAATCCCGGTTCAGCCGGACAATCCGCGTATACAGATCGGTGCGCTCCGTCGTCAGCGACAGAAACGGCGCCTTCGCGACCGGAAACGCCAACGCCCGTTTCCCGATCTCCGCTCTGAAATTCTGATAACAGCGCCGCATCGTTTCCGGCCGGTAATCCGCCTCTGTCATCCCCTCGGCAGAGGCAAACAGCCCGAAATCCGGCATCAGGCTTGTAAACCCGGCGCAGGCCAGATCATCCAGCCCCTGCCTCGGCCGCAGAATGCTGACAATTCCCGCCATGGACACTACCGTATTCATTTCCCGCTCCCTTCTTTCCCGTTCAAATGCTCCTTAATCGCCGTGGAGCTCGTAGTCTCCGTATATGGAAGAAATACCATATCCGACCCATGCTGCTGCAAAAAGACCTTCCGCGCCAGCCAGTCCGAATCATTCGCATAGTCGCTGCCCGAAAACTGCGCGTCAAAATGATACCGATGATAAGCGTCTTCCGTATTCGGTTTGTCCGCCGGAATCATAACCGCTTCATCCACGTACCGACAGGCCTGTACAATAGCCAGCCGCTCGCCGGAGGGGATATATGGCCGCGTCTTTTTGCTGCGTATCACCTGTTCGTCGGGCACCACACCGACGATCAGATAATCGCACCGCTCCTTCGCCCGCCGCAGTAAATTCAGATGACCGATATGGAACAGATCGAATACCCCCGCCACATAGCCCACATGATACGGTTTCGGCTGTTTTTTCTCCGTTTCCGCCTCCGGCACGGACGCCTGTCGCAGCGGTCTGTCATAATCCAGTCTCGGATCGTATATGGCAATGTCCCGTACGCCCATGTCCTGTAACTGCGCCAGTACATCCTCAAAATACTTGATACAGATAAAAACCTTATACGGTACATCCGTATCCCGCAAAACCGCCGGCGAAAAAACGGGGATTCCCTCCAGCGTCGTCCCCCACCGGCTCTCGTTATTGTCGAGGACGCCGGCGATCTCATAATACTGCCCGAACTGTTCGATAAACGCCCTGGTATAGTTTCCCGCGCCGAACAGATAGAGCCTTCGGCTGCCGACCCCTTTGAAAATATTGGTAAACAGCCTGTCGTACATCTCCTGACTGTAATCCATCCGGTAGCGGTTTGCAAGCACCGTCCGGCTGTCCCGCCGCCGCAGTCTGTGATAACCCGCCAGTTCCTTTTCCTTCCGCAGCGTTTCCAGAAAGGCATTGCCCATCGCCCGCCACGTGTCCTGATACGCGGAAAGACGGAAATACGTAAGCGCCTCTGCCCTCGGCCAAATCTGTTCCAACTCCGGGCTGTCCCGGTATATAAAGTCAATCGTGCGGATAAAAACCGCGTTGAGCGGGAGATTTTCCACATAAAACTCCTGATCGAAAAAGAGAAATCCCGCTTCCGTATGGAAACAGTTGATGGAAACCATATCAATATAACCCCGCTTTAAGATCACGCCGATATTCCGCCGCTCCTCCTCCGTCCCAAAGGCCCGCCTGCGCCACTGATCGATATTGGGATCGTCCTTTTTTCGCTTCTCCCACCACGGTTCAAACTGCCGCCAGTTGACCGCCTCATACGGGACATGTTCGGAAGACGCCAGAAGCAGCGCCCGGAACCGCTCCAGTTCCCGGATAAAGTCCGCCCGGCTGCGCTGCAGCGTCTCCCGGAAATATACCGTCGCCATCTGCCCGGCGACATATGGCATAACATAATCCCCCGCCTGCAGACGCCCGTCCACTATGGGAACGCCGCGCCGTCTCAGGTATGCCGCGTTTTCGGCCAGCGTCTCTGTCTTCTGCCGTCCCTCCGGGTACAGCGCCCGTTTCACGACCTGTTTTCCCGCAGTCAGCAGCGTCGCCTGTGCATCCGCGTGCCCCCGGTCTCCCTGCACTGTGATCTGGTCCGCCTCCGACAGCCGGCCTCCGGCCGTACATTCCAGTAAAAATCCATTGGCCATCTGATGAAACATCCGGTTTTCCAGCAGCGTCTGGTACAGCCGTTCCTCTTCCAGAAAAATTGTCTCCGGGCTTCGGTACTGCGGAAAAATCCGTACGTCGATCGGCTCATTGGGCACATAGCCGTCCGCCAGCAGCATTTGCGGCCGCGCCAAATCCGGCATAACCGCATAGATTTTACAGGCGGAAAACCCGGCGCCGGCCAGCATCTTTTCCAGTTCCGCCTTACTGTAAGCGCGTCCGCCGATCACTTTCCGCCGCTGCATATTGATCTTTTCGTAGCCGTCTATCCCATCCAGCACATGCCCGGTAAAAATATCCTTGTCACCGCAGAAGGCGCGAATGGCCAGCCGGTTCTCCGCACCGATCAGCATCGTCCCCGTATCCCGATGCAAAAGCGATTTCAGTTTCCGCAGCAGCGTTTCCGGCGCCCCGCTTCTCTCGATAATTCCCGCCGCCACGATATAGTCAAACGACGTGCGCCCCGCCAGTTCCGGGATGTCCGATACCGGAATGTCCGCATCATCCAGACGTTCCAGCGGCGCCCGGATGACCCGCATTCCCTTTTCCGCCAGCGCATCCGCCAATACCTCGCATTCCGGCCGCCCGCCGGAAACGAAAAGCGCACTGGCGCCGGCCTTACAATCATACCAGCCTGTCAGTGCCTTTGGCAGTTCTGCGATCAGTTTTTCCGCGTCTGTGTTCATATCCCTTTTACACCTGCTTTCTGTCTGCCCCTCCCGGTCCGCTTATATCGCGTACAATACCGTCTCCTGCCTTGCATCCGCATACTGTCTCACATAAAATCTGTATGCCGGATTCATTTCTTTGATCAGAAGCGGAATCGCAAATAAGTCTTCCGGTTTGTGATAAATGCATATGGCAAGCTTCGGTTTATAATCTTTGATAATTTTCCTGCTGCCCTTCAAAGCCTCCAGCTCCGAACCCTCTATGTCCAT
>CATLGN010000088.1 GCA_949935685.1 uncultured Lachnospiraceae bacterium
TCCATATTGGGCGGAAATCATCCGGCTACAGTAATAGATTCCCCTCTTTATCAACGGATAACCCGGATAGAAGTCATTCTGGGCTTCGAGATTGATGATCAAACGAATCAGTTCCCCGGATACAGGAGCTGTCGCAAGAAACGCCACCTATATCTTTTTCAGTTCTTCAGAATAACCAGCTTATTTTGGAAAACAAAGCAGAACACCTATTCGGGAACCTATATTCTTTTTCGCCTTTACTTATGATACGGCTGTCCGTTTATAATCCGATACCCTCTGTAAATCTGTTCCAACAAGATAACGCGCATCAACTGATGGGGAAAGGTCAAATCCGAAAAGCTGAGTTTCATATCTGCCCGCCGGCTTACTGCGCCGTCCAGTCCCAAAGAGCCGCCGATTACAAACTGTATATGACTTTTTCCCTCCAGGCCGGCTTTTTCCAGCATATGCGCAAAGGCAGGAGAATCCATTCTCCTGCCGGCAATTTCCAAAGTCACCACCCATGCGTCCGGTTTCACCCGGGCCAAAAGACGCTGCCCTTCTTTTTTTCGAATCTGTTCCTCCAGTGCAGGCGCCGCACCGTCCGGCGTCATCTCGTCGGAAACTTCCACCACTTCCGTCTTGCAGTAACGGGATAACCGCTTTTCATATTCCGCTGCCGCCTCCCGGTAAAAACGTTCCCGGATCTTTCCGACACAGAGAATCGTAATCTTCATCGCCATATTGTTTCATGCCTCAAAAATCTCTGCATAGAGTTCTTCGATCAGATTATCCAGAAATCCGTCCTCAAGATTGACGAAACTCTGTGCGATCTGTTCTTTCATATATGCCGTCCGCCTGAAATAGTTTTCTTCCTCAGAAAATGTTCCGTCAGGCAAACTGGCGTCAACCCGTCCGGCATCCAGATTTTCCCTGCTACAATTCATAATTTCTTCTTTGACGTTGCTTTCTGTCAGCGCTTTTTTCTTAAAAATTCCGGCGGACTGTATGGAACGGACTCCAATAACAAGAAAAATCAGGAACATGGCGCCCATGACGCCATAGCTTAAGACAGCCGCGCTGCCCCGCAGTTGAAACGGGAGCACGCCGGCGGCGGATAAAATCACCGCCAGAAGACCGATCCCGCCGATAACGGTCAGCGTATAGCCGGAATCTTTACAGTCTGCCGCTTTCTGTGCATTGTCCTTATAAACGCCCCGGGAAAGGGCCACGCGCTCTGTCTCCGGCTGCGTCTCCGGTTCATCCAAACCACTGTCATCCGAAAAATTATCTGCCGCCTCCGCTTCTCCCGCTGCTTCGGTCAGACTTTCCACCAGCTCGCTGCCGCAGTCGGCGCATACCGTAATCCCTTCCACATATTCATTTTTACACTTCGGACACCACATGGCTCCTTATCCTCCCTGACTTACACGCGACAAATCGCGCAACACGATTCGTTTTTATTTACCACGCAGGTACTCGTCGATTCCCTGTGCAGCCGCTTTGCCGGCTCCCATAGCCAAAATTACGGTGGCTGCGCCGGTAACGGCATCGCCGCCGGCGAAAACGCCTTCTTTCGTCGTCCGGCCGCGTTCCTCATCCGCTATAATGCATTTCCATCGATTGACTTCCAGCCCTTCGGTCGTCGACGAAATAAGCGGATTGGGAGAAGTCCCCAGAGACATGATCACCATATCCACATCAATCACGAACTCGGAACCCGGAACCGTTACCGGGCGTCTCCTGCCGGATTCATCCGGCTCTCCCAGTTCCATTCGGACACATTTGATCCCGTTGACCCAACCGTTTTCGTCGGCAAGAATTTCGACCGGATTGGTCAATAAATCAAATATAATGCCTTCTTCTTTTGCATGGTGCACTTCTTCCACTCTGGCGGGAAGTTCTTCTTCACTTCTCCTATATACAATATGCACTTCGCTGCCCAGCCGAAGCGCTGTCCTTGCCGCATCCATAGCCACATTGCCGCCGCCTACAACGGCCACTTTTTTGCCATGCATAATGGGTGTCGCCGCATTTTCATCAAACGCTTTCATCAGATTGCTTCTGGTCAGATATTCGTTCGCGGAAAATACCCCATTGGCCTGTTCGCCCGGTATTCCCATAAACTTGGGAAGTCCGGCGCCGGAACCAATGAATACGGCGTCAAAGCCCTCCTCTTCCATCAGTTCATCAATGGTCGTGGACTTACCGATCACAACATCCGTCTCGATCGTAACGCCCAGCTCTTTTACGTTTGCAATCTCACGGCGCACAACGGTTTCCTTGGGAAGACGAAATTCCGGGATACCGTAAACGAGCACGCCGCCCGCTTCATGAAGCGCCTCGAAGATTGTCACATCATACCCCATCCTTGCCAGATCGCCGGCACAGGTCAGTCCGGCCGGGCCGGAACCGATCACGGCTACTTTTTTACCTTTCTTTTCTTTTGCCCCTTCCGGGCGGATCTGATGCTCTCCTGCCCAATCGGCCGCAAAACGCTCCAGCTTTCCGATGGAAATGGGCTCCCCTTTGATACCGCGAATGCACTTGCCCTCACACTGGCTCTCCTGCGGACATACCCGGCCGCATACCGCCGGCAGGGCGCTGGAACGGCTGAGAATCCGATAGGCCTCCTCCATATTTCCGTTTTTAATCTGTTCGATAAAGCCCGGAATATCGATGGCTACCGGACAGCCTTTCACGCACTGTGCGTTTTTGCAGTTAATGCACCGCGCCGCCTCTGCCATTGCCTCTTCCTGATTATAACCCAGACACACTTCGTCAAAATTGCAGGCGCGCACAGCAGGTTCCTGCTCGCGCACCGGTACTTTTTTCAATACATCCATCATCTGTCACCTCCGCAGTTTCCGCACCCGCCATGATGGGTGTCGCCTTCCTGTAGCTTCAAAAGAGCTCTGCCCTCCGCTGTTTTGTATATTTGCTGTCGTTTCATCGCCTGATCAAAATCCACCTTGTGACCGTCGAATTCCGGCCCGTCCACACAGGCGAATTTCACTTCGCCGCCTACGGTGACACGGCATGCGCCGCACATGCCTGTTCCGTCCACCATAATCGGATTCAGGCTCACCACCGTGGGGATATGTAACTGCTCCGTCATCTTACATACAAATTTCATCATAATCATCGGTCCGATGGCGATGCAGACATCATAGGTTTTTCCCTCTTTTTCCACCAAATCCTGTATCGTCTGCGTCACCATGCCGCTTCTGCCATAAGAACCGTCGTTGGTCGTAACATACAGATTGCCTGCGACCGCTTTCATCTCATCTTCCAGTATCAGCAGTTCTTTTGTCTTGGCGCCCACGATGACATCCGCCGCCACACCGTTTTCATGCAGCCACTTCACCTGCGGATACACAGGCGCCGTGCCTACGCCCCCGGCCACAAACAATATCTTTTTCTGTTTCAGAACTTCTTTGTCCTCGGCGATCAGTTCGGAAGCACAGCCGAGCGGTCCGACAAAATCGCGGAAACTGTCGCCTGCACGCAGAGCCGCCATGCGCTTTGTCTCAGCGCCCACTCCCTGAAAAACGATGGTCACAGTGCCGGCTTCCCTGTCATAATCGCAAATCGTCAACGGAATCCGTTCTCCCGCATCATCCATCCGTACAATTACAAACTGTCCCGGCCAACACGATTTTGCAACTCTTTTTGCTTCCACAACCATCAAATAGATATTTTCCGTCAATTCTCTGGCTTCCAAAATCTGAAACATATACTTTTCCTCCCATTTTTTCATTCGCTTCTCTATGATAAAGTATCCCGGCGGAAAATACAATCATAAATTCGATTTTCAGAATGAAATCACCGAATAGTGACCGTCATCGTCAATCGCAGCCGTGTACAGTTCTCCCGTTTCCCCGTCCACACAGTACATGTTGCCGGTTCTCGTATTAACGCCTGTCGGATCTTCGTAATATTCTATCATCAGAAAATAGTTTTTTTCATTGATGGCGATGGCGCTGCTGCACACGTACAGATTCCGCCCGCCTTTCCCCGGCACGGAGCAGTCGGTATCCCCGACAATCCCTTTCTCCATCAGACCCACAATCAGCAGATTCATAGCGCTCTGTAAATCAAGCGAAGACTGGAATGAAAAGGCATAATCCCGTTTTACCACCTCACTGGCGGCGCCGTCCGCGCTATAAGAAATAAACTGGTAAGAACTGCCGCCAATTGGCATGGCAATCGGATTGTTATAGGCAATGCTGTCTCTGGTCGGCGTACTGCCGTCTACCGTATAATAGACCTGCTCCCCTTTCGGCACCGTGACCGAAATCATCTGCGGCTGGTTGTATTCCCCGGAATCCGGTGTCACCTCCGGCTCATGCGCCTTGTCAATATGGATCTGATAAATCTGTACCGATGTCTCGCTTTTGATTCCATATTCATTGATAAAAAAAGCTTTTACCGTATAGATCCCGTCATCCAGCACAATCGAATTCCGATAGACCGTACTTTTTTCACTCGGTTCTTTGCCGTCCAGTGTATAATACACCGTCCCCGCCGTATTGGTCGTGAGCTTCAGCGATATAATCTCCTCATACGTTCCCTGCGGATAGCTGAACTGCGGCGGGTTGGCAATGTATTTCGTAAACGCATTCATAATCTTGTCGGAATTGCTGGAGCGGATCAACGCCTCAATCGCCCTGTAGTCCTCCGCTTTCTCATAAATACCAATCAGATTCCGGTACGCGTCCTCATTCTCTCTGTCATTTGCAATAATATCCTGAAACGTGGTGACGGCATTTTTTTCCTGCCCGTCCAGAACATAGTATTCTCCCAGTCTGTTGCGAATGTCCATATTGGCGCTGTCCAGATCGACGGCGCGCAGCGTATACTCAATCGCTTTGGCATACTTTTTTTCCGCCGCATACGCTTCGGCCCTGGAAAGCTGCGTTTCCAGACTGCCCATCTGACCGGAGACAAAAATCCCCAATCCCAGCGCCGCAATCAGGCAGACGGCCGTCAGAATACTGTAAAACCGCAGTCTGCCTGCATTTTTTTCTCTCCTTTGCTGCTGCCTCTTTGCCGCGTCTTCCTGCTCTCCCGGCATCTCATCCGCCAGCTCACTTGTGATTTCCTCCAGCGCACCGATAATCTTTTCTTCGATTTCCGGCTCAAAATCGGGCACCATCTTTATTTCATAACCGCAGTCAGGGCAGTACAGCTTGCCCTCTTCCAACTCTCGTCCGCAGTTGACACATTTCATAACGGCGTCCCCTTCTCTCTATGTGAAAGATATAGCCTGTAAACAGTTTTCCATCAGCATGGCGATCGTCATGGGGCCCACGCCGCCCGGCACCGGCGTAATGGCGCCGCACACGTCCCTGACATCCTCAAAATCCACATCGCCGCACAGTCTGCCGTTCTCCTGTCTGTGAATCCCCACATCAATGACAACGGCGCCCTCTTTGATATATTCCCGGTTGATAAACTTCGGCTTCCCGATCGCAACGACCAGAATATCCGCCTGTCTGCAGACTTCCCGCAAATCCTTTGTCCGGGAATGCGCCACGGTAACGGTCCCGTTTTCCCGCAGCAGCAAAATTGCCGCCGGTTTTCCCACAATATTGCTCCTGCCGACCACAACGCACCTTTTTCCGGCAATTTCAACGCCGGAGCGCTTCAAAAGCTGAATAATCCCCGCCGGCGTACAAGAGACAAACCCCGGTTCGCCGATGCAGAGCGCCCCCACATTCATGGGATGAAACCCGTCCACATCCTTTTCCGGGGATATGGCGCGTATCACACGGTCCTCATCGATATGGGCCGGCAGCGGCAGCTGCACAAGAATACCGTGACAGGAATCCATCCCGTTCAGCTTCTCAACCAGCGCCAACAATTCTTCCTCTGTCGTCTCTGCCGGCAGCTCATAGGCAAGGGACTGTATTCCCACATAAGCGCAGGCTTTTTTCTTATTGTTTACATATACACGCGAAGCGGGATCTTCTCCCACCTGAATAACCGCCAGTGTAATCTCTTTTCCCTCCCGTCGAAGGGCCTCGACCTTCTGCTTTACTTCCTCTTTGATTTGTGCGGAAATTGCTTTTCCATCTATGATTTTCGCCATATTCCCTTTTCCTCCTGTAAAGCCGAAACCATACTAATACAATCCTGTAATCCTCCCCGCCGCGTCCACATCAACGCCGTAAGCCGCAGGACGTTTCGGAAGCCCCGGCATAGTCATGACCGTTCCGGTCAATACAACAACAAAGCCCGCGCCAGCCGCCACATATACATCTCTGACCGTGATGGAAAATCCCTCCGGTCTGCCGAGCAGTTCCGGATTATCCGACAGAGAATACTGTGTCTTTGCCATGCAGACCGGCAGATTTCCAAATCCCTGCGCTTCCAGCCGGGCAATCTGCCTTTCGGTATTTCCAACATACGCGACGCCGGCAGCGCCATAAATCTCTCTGGCAACGATTTGAATCTTCTCCCGAATCGGAAGGGCGTCATCATATAGCGGATGAAAATGACTTTCCTTTGTCTCCAGGGTATGCAATACCTCCGCCGCCAGCGGGACGCCCCCTTCGCCGCCCTGTTCCCATACCCGTGCCAGCGCAAACGCACAGCCGCGCGCTTTGCAGAACTGCTCCACAAAAGCGATCTCCGTTTCCGTATCCGTCGCAAAAGCATTTAGTGTTACGACTACCGGTACGTCATATTTTTGCAGATTTTCGATATGTTTT
>CATLGN010000089.1 GCA_949935685.1 uncultured Lachnospiraceae bacterium
GATGAAAAATCCAGAGCCAGATTGCTGGCCACTTCGATATTATCATACTGGTTGGTTCCCAGCAGTACCCGCTTTACCTCGCTCCGTACAAGCCGCTCTGCCTGCTGCTTTACGGAAAGCTGGTTGCTGGCATTTCCCGTTACGGAATAGGAATCTTCACCGGAAAACAAAAGATTTCCCTGACTGTCCAGAATGGTGATATTGCTGGCGTTTTCATTGCCAAGCGCGGTTTTGACAAACTGCGCCATCGCAGCCGCATTCTCCTGCGTAAATTCTCCTTCCAGCTCCAGAATAATGCTGGCGAACGATTCTTCGTTCTTCGAGAGCAGCGTTCCGTCATTCTCCGGAAGCGAGAGCTGTACATCCGCTTTTTTCACCGCTTCAAACCGAAGCAGGTCTTCTTCCATCTGCCCCTGCAGGTAGAGTTTGTAGCGCTTCTGTTTGTCGGATTCCGTGGAAGAAAATCCGCCGTCAGTCACATTATCAATTCCATAGGCGGCTGCCGGAATATTATTGGCGCCGAGTAAAAGATTGGCATCCGATAACTGCTCCCGCAGCACCTTGATCTGATAGCCGTCGTCCGATACGGTATAAGTAATGCCCGCACCGTCCAGCAACTCCGTAATCTGCGCCGCTTCCTTTGTGCTCTCACAGTTTGCGAGCAGCTCATACTGAGGTCTCGTCAGCGCCGTTACCAGAATGGCCAGTGCAATGATCACGCCTGCTGCAATACATATGATAATCGTCTTCTGTTTAGAAGTAAATCTGTTCCACCATTCCAGTATCTTCACCGGAATCGCTTTTAACCTTTCAGTCATTTCTCATTACTCCCATCGCCTTATATCTGCATCTGCATGAGCTCTTTATAAGCCTCCATAAACTTATCCCGTACAGCAACGGTATACTGCAGGGCTGCCGATGCTTTCTGCAACGCGATGGAAAGATCATGGGTGTTTTCCGTCTGCCCGAGCGCAATTTTCAATTCTTCGTTTTCCATGTCGGAAATATAGCTGTTCGTTGTATGTAAATTATCAATCGCATTGTTCAGCACAGTACTGAAAACATCTTTCCGTTCCTTTGCCGCCTCCGCTTTTTTCGCCGCTCCGGTCTGTTTTGCCGCCTCTTTGACGGCGCCGGAGCTTACGTGATACAGCGATCCGATATCCATTTTCATTCTCCTTTTATCTGCAATGACTTTACCATAACCCTGACCCGATCCGGGTTATACCACGCAGCAAATCAGCTACTGCGCCATCTCCAGCCCCTTGACCGCCATAGCCTTGCTGGCGTTGAACGCCGTCGCATTGGCTTCATAAGCACGGCTGGCATCAATTACATTGGTCATCTCCGTGACAATATTGACATTGGGATACAGGACATAGCCATTGTCATCCGCATCCGGATGGGACGGATCATAGACCATCTTCATATCGGTCCACGTATCCTCCGCCACAGTACTGACTTTTACGCCTTTTCCGGAATAATTGTCTCTGGCGCTGTCCAACACGCGGCTGAAAGGCGTCTGTGTCTCCTTTTCCGCAAAGGAAACTACCTTGCGGCGATAAGGCGTGCCGTCCGATGTTCTCGTAGTATTGGCGTTTGCAACGTTCTGGGAAATAATATCCATTCGGAAACGCTCTGCCGTCAGTCCCGACGCGTTAATATCAAAAGATGTAAAAAGACCCATGTTACAGTTTCCCCCTCTTCATCATTATCTCATGACAAGTTTCAGATTCGCAAATTCCTGATTGACGCCCGCCATTACGGCATTATATTTTAACTGATTGGACGCAAGCAGCACATTTTCCGTATCAATGTCCACATTATTGCGGTCCGTGCGGTACGAAAAATTGGAATGATCCGTATAGGTGCGGGGATTGAGGCGGTTCAGTTTCACATTTGCCACCTTCGCATCCACGGACGTATATCTCGAATCGCGCAGCGCCAGACGGAGCTGTTGTTCAAAATTCACATCCTGCCGCTTGTATCCCGGCGTATCCACGTTTGCAATATTGTTGGAAATCACCTCATTCCTGATCCATGCGGCGTCCAGCGTCTTATCCATAACATTGATATAATGAAATACATTCGAATTAATCATCCCGGTATTTCTCCCTCCATCCGAAATACATATATCTCCGTTTATATATCTATCTATTCTATTATATATTTTTTTTGAAAAAAGACAAGGAGTTTATCCGCATAGAAATCAAAACGGGACTTATTTCCTATAAGTCCCGCTCGCAAAAACATCCCATTTTTCAAGACTTTATCTGCTTTTTTCATTCTGAAAACTGCCCTTTTCCAATTTCTGTCTTTTCAGTTTTTCCACTTCCCCGAACACCACATCGTTGAGCACTTTGATATAGGTTCCTTTCATACCGGAAGACCGCGACTCAATCACGCCCGCGCTCTCAAATTTCCGCAGTGCATTGACGATAACCGAACGGGTAATACCGGCTCTGTCAGCAATCTTGCTGGCTACGAGAATGCCTTCATGTCCGTTTAGCTCGTCGAATATATGCGTGATCGCCTCCATTTCCGAAAAAGACAGTGTGCTGACAGCCGATCTGACAACAGCCAGCTTTCTGGCTTCCTCTGCGCTCTCTTCGTTTACAGCCCGCAGCATCTCCAGACTGACAACCGTCGTGCCATATTCACAGAGGATAATATCGCTGATCTCGTAGGGATCGCTGCATTTATAGATAAACAGAGTGCCGAGCCGTTCTCCGGCAATATCGATCGGTGAAATGATCGCCTGAAACCGTTCGGCTTCCTCATGTGCAAATCCAAGCGTTTCCAGATTTACATTTTCCTTTGTGGACAGAACCCCCAGCATTCGCTCATTCAGCATGGGGTCGATATATTCTCCCACGTCTTCTTCCATCAACCGGTCGGCCTTCTCCTGCCCGACGCCCAGTACCTTCCCCTTTCTGCTGATTACCAGTACATTGGAATTCAAAATATCCCGCATCACATTGCAGATGTCATTAAATATGACTTTGCTGGAATTATTATTGTGCAGGAGCATTCCGATTTTTCTGGTCTTGTCCAACAATTGTATACTGCTCATGCCGACTTCCTCCTGTGTCTTATCCGATTCCCCCGTTCCAGACATAATTTATGGTTTGCTACTGCCTTATTGTAATACAATCGTTGGTTTTTTGCAACATATTTACTTAAAATTTCACTGAATTCTAAGAATTTTGTAAAATTTCCGAATTATTTTGTTTTTGCATAATATTCCCGCAGGCTTCATTGATACAGACAAGTTTGCTGCCCTTTTCCAGCGTCAGAGAACCGCACTTGTCGCATTTCACGGAAGACGGCTTTTGCCATACCATAAAATCGCACTCCGGGTTATCAATACAGCCATAATATTTCCTGCCTTTTTTTGTCTTTTTTAATACAATATCCTTGCCGCACTGCGGGCACGCAATTCCGATCTTCTCAAAGTAAGGCCTGGTATTCCTGCAGTCGGGGAAACCGGGGCAGGCCAGAAACCTGCCGTGCGGACCGTATTTAATCACCATCCGCCTGCCGCAGTGTTCACAGATTTCATCCGATTCCTCATCCGCAATCTTCACCTGCGCCAGTTCCTTTTCCGCCGTGACGACAGCTTCATCCAAATCCGGATAGAAATTGGATACAACCGTCTTCCAGTTTACGCTCCCTTCTTCCACCTTATCCAGAAGCGCTTCCAGATTGGCCGTAAACCGCACATCCACAATACTGGGAAAAGCCGATTTCATCATATTGTTCACAACTTCCCCCAATTCCGTCACATACAGATTCCGGTTTTCCTTTGTCACATACCGTCTGGCGAGTATCGTCGTAATCGTCGGCGCATAAGTGCTCGGCCTGCCGATTCCCAGTTCTTCCAGCGCTCTCACCAGGCTGGCTTCGGTATAATGCGGCGGCGGCTGTGTAAAATGCTGACACGGTTCGAATGCCCGAAACGAAAGAACCGAATCTTCATCAATTCCTCTGACCAACACATTATTGTCCTGTTTTTCTCCGTCATCTCCCACATAAACGCTCATAAAGCCGTCAAAGGCAACCCGGGACGCAGACACCGTAAAATAATGCCTTCCCGCGCCGATCCTGACCGAAGTCGTCTCATATCTGGCCGACGCCATCTGACTGGCCGTAAACCGTTTCCAGATGAGCTGATACAGCCGGAACTGATCCCGGCTCAGAGACTCCTTGAGAGAATACGGAGTACGGCTGATGTCCGTAGGACGAATCGCCTCATGGGCATCCTGTATTTTCTGTCCGTTCTTTTTTTCACTCGTCGAACCGGCGGCGTACGCATCGCCGTAATGTTCCGCAATATAAGCGCCGGCAAGCCGCGCCGCTTCTTCCGATACCCGTGTCGAATCGGTACGCAGATAGGAAATGACGCCGACGGTGCCGTTGCCTTTGATGTCAATCCCCTCATAAAGCTGTTGTGCCAGCCGCATCGTTTTTTGTGTGGAGAAATTTAACGTCTTGCTGGCCTCCTGCTGCAGTGTGGATGTCGTAAACGGCAACGGCGCCTTTTTCACGCGCTCTCCTTTTTTCACTTCTTCCACACGATACCGTGCCTGCTCCAGTTCCTGCAGGATGGCGTCCATCTCTTCTTTCGAAGCGATCGTCTTCTTTCCCTCCGCCGTACCGTAATATTTTGCTGTCAGCGGCTTTTTTTCACCTTTTACGGCAAGTTCCACATCCAGACTCCAGTATTCTTCCGGAATAAAGGCGCCGATTTCCTCTTCCCGGTCACAGATAATGCGCAGCGCCACCGACTGTACTCTGCCGGCGCTCAGGCCCCTTTTAATCTTCGCCCACAGAAGCGGTGAAATCCGATACCCCACCATGCGGTCCAGCATCCGTCTGGCCTGTTGCGCATCCACAAGATCCATATTGATCTCTCTGGCATTTTTCAACGACTCCCTGACCGCATTTTTCGTAATTTCGTTAAAGGTGATCCGGTATACCTTCTTGCCTTCCAGTTTCAGTGTGTGCAGCAAATGCCAGGATATGGCCTCTCCTTCCCGGTCGGGGTCAGTCGCCAGATACACTTTTTCCGCTTTTTTCACTTCTTTGCGCAGGTTTGCGAGAATTTCTCCCTTTCCTCTGATCGTAATATATTTGGGTTCGTAATTGTGTTCCACATCGATACCAAGCTGGCTTTTGGGCAGATCCCTGACATGACCGTTGCTGGCCGCCACCTCATACTGCGCGCCCAGAAACTTCTTAACTGTCTTCACTTTAGCCGGTGATTCCACAATAACCAGATATTTCGCCATCGTTTCTTCTCCCCTTATACTCAAATCGTTAAAACTATACAACAAAACTTTCGGAATGGCAACCTCTTCTTTCATATTTATTACCCCGCTCCCGGGAAACCGCACCCCGAAGCGCAAGACGCATCAGTAAATCCGTCACCTCCGCAGACGTCATATTTTTTCCGCCTTCAAAAGCCCGTATTCTTTCGTACAATTCCTGTAATGCCAGCGGCCGGTCCCCCATACAGGTCAATACGATGCGCTCGCTGTCCGTGAAGGCGTCAGCAAACATCGCATCTGCGTTCTGCTGCCCGACGGCCCGCTCCTGCTGTGCGCACATCCTTCCGCTCCCATAAAGCGCTTCCAATATATCTTCCGGTCGTCTGACAATGCCCGCTCCCTGCGCAATCAGGCTGTTGCAGCCGCCGCTCAGCGCATCGGTCAGCCTCCCGGGCAGGGCAAAGACATCCCGGCCCTGTTCCAACGCAAAATCCACGGTTATCATTGTCCCGCTTCGCTCCTTTGCCTCAATGACCAGGACGGCATCGGCGAGCCCGCTGATAATCCGGTTCCGCCTGGGAAAGTGTGACGATATGGGCGGTGTCCCCGCCGGATACTCCGACAAAATCCCGCCGCCCGCCGTCAGTTCCCTGTACAAATCCCGGTTTTCCTCCGGATAACAGATGTCCGTGCCGCATCCGAGTACGCCGAAGCTGCGTCCCCGTTTCAAAGCCGCCCGCTGTGCAATCCCGTCAATCCCCGCCGCCATACCGCTGATAATCTGTACGCCTGCCTGCGCCAGTTCCTCCGCAAACCACTCGGCCATTTCCCGTCCGTAAGAACTGCATCTTCTGGCGCCGATAATCGCAATCGAAGGCCTGTTCCCGTCCGGTAGTTCTCCCCTCACGTAAAGCACACGGGGCGCATTTCTGATATGGCTCAGCGCCTGCGGATAATTCGCATCCGCCTTTCGGACATGCCATTCTGTCTCCCGTTTCTGCGTATGTTCTCCCATATCGTCCTTCTTATCCCTTTCTCTCCCAGTATGTACTGACAGCCGTCCGATAATACACCGCTTCGTTCACATGGCATAGATCAATCTGTGCGGCGCCTGCCAGATCCGCAATGGTGCGGGCTGTCCGCAGCACCTTATGGCAGACACGCATACTCATGGAAAACGCTTCCGCCGTCCGCCGAAACTGCCGCTGCATCTCCCGGTCCAGCACGCAATAGGCTGCGATTTCTCCCGGATTCATGTCCCCGTTAAAGCGCAGCCCCGTCCCGAAACGCTTTTTCTGAATGTCTCTGGCCGCTGTGACACGTCTGCGTATGGAAGCGCTGTCCTCTCTGCGCGTTTGTTCAAACAGTTTCCCGGTATCCGGTTTCTGTGTCTCCACACACAGATCAATCCGAT
>CATLGN010000090.1 GCA_949935685.1 uncultured Lachnospiraceae bacterium
ATCTTATTTGCCGGTATTATTTTATGGATCAGGAGTAAAGTAAGGAAGCGGACAGGGTAGAAACTATGGGATGGGAGATCGATACGGCGTTCGGCAGGGATGTGAAGGAACTGATCAAAAAAGCGGCGGCGGGGGAGCGGGAACTGCAACAGATCCGATCCTGGCAGCATGAATTTGCCGCCATACATGCCCGGTTTCACGACCTCTATGGGAGCCGGTTCGGAGTCAATCAAAGATTTGTCTTGCACCGCCTTGCATGGCCGGAACTGGAGCGCAGGATGCATCTGGTGCGGGCGGAAAATGCACAGCCGCAAAGAATCGGTTTCCTAGGTCTGGGCGGACTGAAACGCGGGGAATATGATACGCTGACAGAGAGACTGAATCTGATCGAATCCAATTTGGCGATCTTGCAGGAAGAAAAGGAAGCGTATCTTGCAGAGAAGGAACGGGAAATACAGATGCTGCTCGACGCCTGCGAACGGTCATACCGCGATATATGGGAGGCGTATCGGGAAGTCTGCGGCCGGGAGCGTTATGAACCGCCGCAGACGGCGGAGACACCGCCGCTCTTACTGGGAGAAGCCGCGGTTTCGCTGACAGACTGCGACTATCCGGCGTCATGGCTTACACGGCAGACGTATTCTTTTTTGGATGCCAATGTGATGTATCTTCCGCTGAAACTTTCTATGGCGGCGCTTTCGCCGTGCTGCGTTTTCTACGAGAATGACAAACAACTGGAACGCGTCTATGGATGGATTCGTGCGCTGCATAAGCAGATGCTTTGCCGGATTCCCGCGTTTCACTGTTCACTGCTGTATCTGGATGGACTGCATAACGGAAAAGGGCTGGGAGAGATGCTCCCTTTACAGGGCATATATGAGACATATATACCGGAAATTGCGGAGCCGTTGCAGGGGAACGCCATGCGGCTGCTGCAGGTGAAACGGGACGGCGACGGTATCTGGCAGGCGTTGAAGGAACTGGAACGGTATATGGGGACTGTGACGGATATGCTGCGGGGATGCGGTTCTTTTGCGGAATATAACCGTTCTCATGCGGAAAAGATTCCCTGGCGTTTTGTGGTAATGGAATGTCTGGAAGCTTATGCGGACAATGCGCTCATTCACAAAGTGTTATGCAACGGAGCGCAATGCGGCATTTTCGTCTTGCATATACAGAACATGCGGCAGAAAAAAGAACATGTCGATTTATGCTATGCGGATTTATCAGAAGATATGACACAGCTTATATTTGCGGAGGAAACCATTACGTTCCGGCAAGAAGGGGCAGCATTTCCATGCCGTTTATTGCCGAAGCCAATAAACGCGCCGGCGTTCGTACACAGCATACAGGAAACATACAGTATTCGGCGTGAGATGGATAACCGTTTTGAGACTTGTTTCCCCGATACATATCAATGGGGCGCCCGGACTTCGGTGACGCGCCTTCCCAACGGGAATGTGGAAGGAAAAATTGTAATTCCCTGCGCGCTGGACGCCAGAGGGAATATTGTCAGTATCGAGCTGGGGAGCGCGGACTTCGCGCACGGCCTGATTTCAGGCACAACCGGTTGTGGAAAGTCGACGCTGCTGCATATGATTATTTATTCCGTAGTGATGCATTACCATCCGAAAGATGTGGAGATTTGGCTGGCCGATTATAAACAGGCGGAGATGGCCGTATATATCACGGCGTGTCCGCCGCATATCCGCTTTATCGGTCTGGAACGCAATGAGGAGTTCTCTTTCCGTTTGATTGATTCGCTTTATGAGGAATATGAAAAGAGAATGGGAATGTTTGTCGAAGCAGGGGTACGCAATATCGACGCTTATAAAGGAAAATACGGGATAAACAGTCTGGCGCGGATCCTGCTTATAATCGACGAGTTCCATCTGATGTCGCAGCAGGTGAGAGAAAGCCCGCCGTATGCGGAAAAACTGGAAAATATTTTATCGGAAGCGAGAGCGGCGGGGATTGTATGTCTTTTTGCCGATCAGACAGTCAGCGTAGGACTGCGCGGACTGACGGAAAAAGGGAAAAAACAGATGCGTATGCGTCTTGCCATGGCGAGCGACAGAGAGGAGATGAGCGCCGTTCTCGATACGAAAGTTACCGAATCGGAAGCCGCCCTGCAGAGGGGTGAGGTCAGACAGAAGCGGTTTGTCAGTCATATCGATGCGAAAAATGAAAACGTGCGGGAGACCGTTCTGGAACGGTATCATGTTATTTATCTGTCGGACGACTGTCGGAAGCGTCTGGCGGAAAAAGCAAATGTGATTTATGGGAGAGGAAAACCGCCGGTTATTGTAGACGGAAAGAAGCAGGTTTGTATCGACTGGGAGGCCGCGGAGGCATATGAAAGACATATGGCCGATGAAAGGGAAACCTATTATCTTCATCTGGGGAAGCCTTCTGGTTTTGCGCCATGTTATGCCATTCCCCTGCGAAGAACATATGGGCAGAACCTGTTGTGTATCCATGAGAACGATAATCTGCAGGGCATGGTACTACTGCATGGAGCCTTAAGCTTTTTGCGGACAGGGAAATCGAAAGTGTATATTCTGGCGGAGCCGAACGACGGTTTGTATCTTGCGGTAAAAAACGCGCTGCATGCGCTGCAGGGGCAGTATCCGCAGATGACGGTGGCTTCGGATATGGGAGCGGTGTGCGACTGCATTTCACAACTACATAATGCAATGGTACAGAGGAGAAAGGACCCGGGCCGGCCGGCGGTTATGGTTATCTGGATGGGACTGGACGGCATGATGCAGGAATTTCGATATTACCGAACGCCCCCGTTGGAGCGGGAACCATGTACGGCATTGACTTCAGACTGTGCGGCGCAACATGTCTGTGGCCTGGTACAGGAAGGCTCCAAACGGGGAATATTTCAGTTTGTTTTTATGGGGAACATGCTGGCATTGCAGGCTGTGAAGGCGTTAAAGCCGGAGCAGTTTGTCTATAAAATGAGCGGATATATGAACCGGGACGACAGTCTTGCATTTTACGGCACTTCCCGATTCACGGGGAGCATGAGCAGCAAACGGGACGCGGTTTCCTTTGTATGTTATGACGGCAAAAAAGCCCGATTTTTTGTCCCGTATTTATGGAAATGAAAGAGAGGCGGATACATGAACAGAAACTTAGATGATATTGACGTATTTTGCAATCATTTTGCTACGTTTTGCGAAGAAGTCGCAAGAGCCGCTATGGAGCTGAAATGGATGGCGGATTTGGCGGGAGGCTCGCTGCTGGATGAAGTCGGAACGAAAGCCGTTCAAAACGTTTGCGCGTTCAGTGACGAACTGCTCCGGCTCGTAAATCAAAGCTCGGAGGTGGTGCTGACGCTGAAGAAACAGAACAGGCGGGCAGCGGAGGGCATGGAGGATATTTTGCGAAAAATACGGTGAAAACGGGAGGAACGGAAAATGAATGTAATCGGCACGGCGGAAGAAGCGATAAGTCTTTCCGTGGGGATTGTCGGCAAAACAAAAGACATCTATGATCTGACAAACGCGATCAAGGCGCAGCTTGACATCCTGCAAAATTCTTATCAGGACGAAGGCTTTGAAGAAATGCGCGATATTGTGTACGGAGTGTATCAGTCCATCCATGCCCATTTGGATGACATTAGCGGTTTGCAGGACATATTGCTGGCGTATGCAGAGATACTGGAAGGCAGCAAAAGCAACGGATAACGGGAGACGGAGAGGAGGAGACGGACACGATGAAGCAATGTCCTGTATGTGGCAGCGCTGATGTGCCTGACAAGGCGGCGCGCTGCCCGTTTTGCGGCGAGGGGTTTTACGCAGACTTATCAAATAAAAAAGCTTTCGAGCAGTCCGATCAGTCAGGCCGGCCTGCTTCGGGACGTAAACCATTATGGATTGCCGCAGGCGGCGCGGCGGTTTTGATTGTGGCGGCCATCTTATTACTGCGCGGGAATCAGGGGGATACAGGCCTGCAGACGGGTGCGCTTGCAAAAGCGGAAAATATGACAGACACGGATGACAGTAAGGACGCGGGCGGAGAGGGGGAATTGGCAGCGCGGTTGGACGAAATTGCCCCTCTGGCAGAGAAGGCCGAGACGGCTTATGAAAGCGGCGTCATAGTCGGGGAAAACAGCTGCCTGTCCTGCTGCACGGAGGCATTGGAAGCATATGCAGAGCTGGCGGGCGCCTATGGGCCGCATGACAGCATCCGTATGGCGGCGGAGCGGGCATTTTCTTTGTATGAAAGAGCGGAGCAGAGGCAGACGGGCGTTTTGTATCAACAGGATGTCAGACCGGAGTTATATCGGCAGATGGAGATTGATCTGCAGGAAAGTCTGGAACTCGCCGGCAAACTGACTGCGGCGGGAATACCGGTAGATTTTGAAAAACTACAGGTAAGTCTGGATACGCTGCCGGAACGGTATGCGGATCGATATATCAAGGTATTTAACACATTTACCGAATCAGAAAACTGGTCGCGGACAGAGGCGTGGGATTTGATGTGCGATGCGGACAGCATTGGGCTGGTTCCCCATGAGAGAGCGGATGATCCGATGACACAGCGGTATGCGTATGCGCTGGCGCGGGTGACGGTTAAGGAAATTGAGACGAAACTGGCGGATGGCAGCATGGATGCGAACGAGGCGGCAGAGAAAGTGGAAGCCGTTTTGGAGGAGACAGATTATAATCCGTTTTTGTTGCGAAAATATGCCGAATATTGCAAAAAGGCCGGGGAAAGAAAAAAAACCGAGGCTGCCGCCGCTTTTCTGGACAACATTTTTATTCTCGTAAAAGAGGACTGCGGGCTGAATCTGGAAGAAGATGTGCCGCTGGAACATTTCTGGTATTTTAATGAATTTGACGGAACGTTCGCGGACGACCAAAACGGCGCGTCTGCGGAAGTCCACCAGTGGATCAGAGATCATGCCGAAGATTGGTTTTGACAGAGGAGCCGGACAAGAATGCGGAGACGGAATAAAAAACATGGCGCGGGAAAACGGAAATGGCGCCGACGGTACGGCAAATATGGTCATATTGTCATAACCATTCTGTTGCTGACGCTTGTCACAGCAATAGGAGGGACGGTTCTGGTTTTGCACAGGACAGAAAAGCCGGAATCCGACATGCCGACAGCCGACATACCGACAGTTGACATGCCGGCAGACGAGACAGAGCAGCGGGCGGAGGCGGAAGAAATACAGCCTGCGCAGGAGCCGGCGTATCATTTTCGGACGGAAGAAGTGGAAATCCGTATCCGGGACTTATCGCGCCCCTATATGCTTGCCTGGGTCAGTGATCTGCACATGATTACCGACCGGGAGGCGTCGGCCGATATACGGGAAGAAGATTTGCCCGGGCTGCAGGAGCGGTACGCCGCGTTGTATGAAAATCTTCCGGCTCCGATACCGACGGAACCGTCCGGGAAACACGGCGAAGACCTCTGGCAGGATCTGATTTTATTTTTAAACGACGGGATTGACGGACAAAAATTTGATGGTATTATTTTAGGCGGAGATATTATCGATTATTGCAGCGATTCCAATATTTCTTATGTGAAAGAGGGGCTGGAAGCGCTCGATCCGGAGATACCCGTGCTTTATATCCGGGCGGATCATGACTACGGATACGGTTATGGCGGAGACGGCGTCACGGAAGAAACAACGCATGCGTTGCAGGCGTCGCTGGATGGGGATGATCCCGAAGAAAAAATACTGGACTATGAGGAATTTATGGTAATCGGTGTGAACGAATCCACGCGGAATCTGAACCCTGAGCAGATGCGGATTATCCGGGAGCAGATGGAGGTCGGGAAGCCGGTCATACTGGCTTCTCATGTGCCGTTTTCCTCCCGGATTGCGGAGGAAGAACAGCGTCTGGAAGCGCTTTCCATGGAGGTGCGCCAGACGGTTTATTATTGGGGAGGGGAGCGGTATGCGGCGGATGCGGTGACGCAGGAACTGCTGGAAAAAATTTATTGGGAGCATACGCCTGTCAAACTGGTGGTGGCGGGACATCTGCATGCGGCGTGGGACGGCATGTTGACAGAGAAGGTGCCGCAGCATATTTTTTCCCCTTCTTTTTCGGGGACGATCGGCGTGATCCGCGTGTTTCCGAAGGAGGGATAATACGTTTTCATTACACAGAAAAAGAGGGGAACGAAACGTGGGGTATCTGCAGAAAGCGTTGTTGAGAGCCGTGCTGGCGGTAGCTGTTGTATTGGCTTTTGGAAAAGATGTGCGGGCGCAGGAGACGATATGTTCCGCCCATGTCACCTTTCTGGAGCCGGCGCAAAAGGCCGTACAGCTCCGGACGGAGGAAACTTCTTACGCAAATCCGTATAATCCATACGGGACGATGAAAGTGCCAACGCAGATTACCGAACAGGGCGGATGGTATTTTATCTGCGACTGTTATCACAATCAGGTGCTGTATGCCAGACAGCCGGGGACGCCTTTAAAAGAATGGAGGGTGATGACTGCCGATGTGGAGCAGCCGCATGCGATAGCCGGGGATGGGCAGGTATATCTTGTTACGGATACGGAGAATAACCAGATACAGGTGTTTGAATGGAAGTACGGAAGATTTCAGAATACACAGAGAATCGAA
>CATLGN010000091.1 GCA_949935685.1 uncultured Lachnospiraceae bacterium
GCAGGCGCTGGATACTTGCAGTATCGTTACGATGCGCCGCGGGCAGCGGTATGTCATAACGGCGGATTATGGGTTTTCGGGAAAACTGCAGCATTTTTTTGCGCAGCGGAAGATAACGACAGAAGAAACGGTTTATACTGATAAGGTGGAATTTCACATCTTGGCGCCGTGTCAGGTGCAGGCGGAGCTGATAAAGGAAATTACGGAACTGACCGGTGCGAAAGCCGGAATCGATGCGCGGGAAAGCGTCTGGTATGCGGACAGAGAATGACGGATAACGGGCAAGTCCGCAGGCGGGTTACAGAAAGGCGGGTGAATGCCATGGATGAACTGAGAGAAGTGATGGCGGAATTAAAGGAATTGCTGAAAACGAAGCAGTACACAAGGCTCAGGCAGAATCTGTCCGAAATAAACGACGCGGATATTGCGGCATTTATCGAAAGCCTGGATGAGGAAGATCTGCTGAAGGTGTTTCGCATTTTGCCCAAGGCCAGCGCCGCCGATGTATTTTCCTATCTGGAAGTGGAAAATCAGCAGTTCATTATCACGGCGCTTTCCGATAAAGAGGCGGCGAACATTATCGATAATCTGATGGCCGATGACGCGACGGATTTACTGGAAGAGATGCCGGCCAATATTGTGAAAAAACTGTTGGCCAATGCCAGCCCCGAGACAAGGCGGGACATCAATCATCTTCTGCGTTACCCGGAAGACAGCGCCGGCAGCATTATGACAGTGGAATATGTTGATCTGAAAGAGGATATTACCGTACAGGATGCGATCGAACGGATACGGAAGGTCGGCGTGGACAGTGAGACGATCAATATCTGCTATGTGCTGGACAGAAAGCGCACACTGGTAGGTACGGTGGCGCTGCGTTATCTGCTGCTCAGCCAGCCGGATGCCGTGATCGGCGATATTATGCATGAGAATGTTATTTCTCTGCATACGCTGATGGATCAGGAGGAGGTTGCAAGGCAGTTTCAGAAGTACGACTTTACGTCCATGCCCGTCACCGATAATGAGAACCGCCTTGTCGGTATCGTTACGGTAGACGATGTCGTGGATATTCTGTTGGAAGAGGCAACGGAAGATATTGAAAAAATGGCGGCGATTGTGCCTTCCGATAAACCGTATATGCGGACCGGCACTCTGGAGACATGGAAAAAAAGAATTCCCTGGCTGTTGCTGCTGATGATTTCCGCAACGTTTACAGGCAGGATTATTACGGCCTTTGAGGGTGCGCTGAGCAGCTGCGTGGTGCTTACGGCCTTTATTCCGATGCTGATGGATACGGGCGGCAATGCGGGCGGACAGGCCAGTGTCACAATTATCCGCGGCCTTTCCCTGAATGAGATTACATTTGGCGATATAGGGCGGGTGATCTGGAAAGAAAGCCGGGTGGCGCTGCTCTGCGGCGTAACGCTGGCGGCGGCGAACTTTATCAAACTGCTGTTTCTGGACAGGGTAGGCATGGCTGTCGCCGCTGTCGTCTGCCTGACGCTGGTCGTCACGGTTTTCATTGCGAAGCTCGTAGGCTGCAGCCTGCCTATGTTTGCGAAAAAGATTGGGTTTGACCCGGCAGTTATGGCGAGCCCTTTTATCACGACAATTGTGGATGCCATATCCCTGATGGTTTATTTTCAGATTGCGGCAATGCTGCTGAATCTGTGAAAGGCTGTCGGGCGTCATTATGACAGAAATACAGGAGGGAGAAAATCGGGATATGAAGCTGATTTCGTGGAATGTGAATGGCCTGCGAGCCTGTGAGGGAAAGGGATTTTCCGATTTTGTCAGGGCGCAGGAGCCGGATATTATGTGCGTACAGGAGACAAAGCTGCAGGAAGGGCAGATTGCGCTTGATCTGCCGGGCTACCATATGTTCTGGAATTATGCGGAGAAAAAAGGATATTCCGGGACGGCGCTTTTTACAAAGCAAGAGCCGCTGGCCGTATTCCGCGGCATGGGGATTGCGGAGTATGATACGGAGGGGCGGATTCTGACGGCGGAATACGAGGATTTTTATGTGATAACGGTTTACACGCCCAATTCTCAGCGGGAGTTGACCCGGCTGGCCTGGCGGCTGGCCTGGGAGGATGCGTTTCTGGCGTGGCTGAAAGGACTGGATGCGAAAAAGCCGCTGATCATCTGTGGGGATATGAATGTGGCGCATCAGGAGATTGACCTGAAAAATCCCAAGACCAATCACAACAACGCCGGTTTTACGGATCAGGAACGGGAAAAATTCACACGCCTTCTGGACAACGGTTTTCTGGATACCTTCCGCTGTCTTTACCCGGAACGGGACGGCGCGTATTCCTGGTGGTCTTATCGGTTCCGTGCCAGAGAAAAGAACGCCGGCTGGCGTATCGATTACTTTCTCGTCTCGCAGGCATTGCAGGGCAGACTGACCGACGCGCTGATCTATGCCGAAACACAGGGCTCCGACCACTGTCCGGTCGGTCTGATACTGGACTGATATGCGGCGTTACGGCGGAGGCAGACGGGGACTATGCGCGGAGACTTCTGCAAAAGAGAAACAGCCGTATCGAAAGGTATAGAATCGGATAGACTGCCGATATATTCAGAATACGAAGATACCTGCGCCGCAGCCCGTCGATATAGCTTTCGGCGTCAAGTTCCGGCGGTACAGTGATATAGGACTTTTCTCCCGTAAGAGACAGGACGCGCCGTTTCACAGGCTGCTTTTGTGCGATGACATCCTGCCCGACACGTTTGGAGGCGACGTTTTCCCGCCACCGATACCCGCTTGATTCCACAGTCCTGTAAAAAACCTGCCAGACAGTTTTCGTGGGATTCATTCGTTTCTGCCTGCCCGATGTATTGTTTTCTACCTGTATGGGGAGCACTTCATACGGGATAAAAGTGTAAATCCCTTTATCGGTATAGGCGTCCGCGGAGGGAAGCGTGTGGAGCTGCCATCCGGCTATGGCGAGTGTGAGAAGGGAAGCGAATAAGAGAACGAGAAATAACAGGGAAATGGGGTGCGGGGTCGATTTCATAAAAAGCCTCCTTTTTCGTATGCGGTGAGAGTATCCGTGTATCTGAAATTATAATAGGAAACGATCGTTATGTCTATGCGGCGGGCCGAATTGCTGTCATTTATTCCCAATCTCATAATTATTGGTTTTACATCCTGTACAGGTTTGTGTATAATAGACAGGGCGAATGCCGTTAAAGCAAAACGAAACAGACGATGAAGTTACAGTTTTGAGAGGAGCAGTCAAATATGGTGAAAGCAGTTGTAGGAGCAAACTGGGGCGATGAGGGCAAGGGTAAGATTACGGATATGCTTGCCAGGGAATCGGATATTATTGTCAGATTTCAGGGCGGAGCCAATGCGGGACATACGATTGTCAACAATTACGGGAAGTTTGCGCTGCATACATTACCGTCGGGCGTATTTTATGATCATACGACAAGTATTATCGGAAATGGCGTGGCGCTGAATATTCCGATTCTGATCGAAGAGATCCGGTCGGTAACGGACCGGGGTGTGCCGGCGCCGAAGATTCTCGTATCTGACAGGGCGCAGATCGTAATGCCGTATCATATTTTATTGGATCAATATGAGGAAGAACGTCTGGGCGGAAAATCGTTCGGTTCCACCAAATCGGGGATTGCGCCTTTTTACTCGGATAAATATGCAAAAATTGGTTTTCAGGTGAACGAATTGTTTGACCGGGAAGCGCTGCGGGAAAAGGTTGCGCGCGTCTGTGAGATAAAAAATGTGTTGTTGGAACATCTGTATCATAAACCGGCTGTCGATCCGAAAGCGCTGATGGCGGAACTGGAGAAATACCGGGAAATGATCGCACCCTATGTCTGCGACGTATCGGCTTATCTGGATCAGGCGCTGCGGGACGGAAAGCAGATTTTGCTGGAGGGACAGCTTGGCACGTTAAAAGACCCGGATCACGGCATTTATCCGATGGTGACATCTTCGTCCACGCTGGCCGCCTACGGCGCCATCGGCGCGGGAATTCCGCCTTATGAAATCGGGCAGGTAATTACGGTCTGCAAGGCCTATTCTTCCGCAGTGGGAGCGGGCGCATTTGTATCCGAGATTTTTGGCGACGAAGCCGATGAACTCCGCAGAAGAGGCGGGGACGGCGGGGAATTCGGCGCTACGACGGGACGGCCGCGGCGTATGGGATGGTTTGACTGTGTGGCCTCCCGATATGGCTGCCGTCTGCAGGGAACGACCGACGTTGCGTTTACGGTTTTGGATGTATTGGGCTATCTGGATGAGATTCCGGTATGCGTGGGATATGAGATTGACGGAACGACGACGACGGATTTCCCGGTGACGCCTGCGCTGGAAAAAGCAAAACCGGTGCTGCAGTCTCTGCCGGGCTGGAAAACAGACATCCGCGGTATCAGACGGTACGAGGATCTTCCGGAAAACTGCCGGAAATATGTGGAATTTATCGAAGAGCAGATTGGATACCCGATCACGATGGTCAGCAACGGGCCGGGCCGCGAAGATATTATTTATCGGGAAAGCCGGTTATAACAGAATAGTATCAGCGAATCCGCAGATTTGTGGAAAAAGAAGGGGCTGTCAGTTTATAACCACGACTTCAGCCCCTTTGTTTTTTATGCAAATCTGATCTTATAAGGCGGTTCCGCTTTTGGGAATAAAAAATTTTGTCATATCGGCATGTTCCAATGCGAGAAGCCGGGCCTTTCGGTCAATACCGCCCCCATAGCCGGTCAGGCTCCCATTGGCGCCGACAACTCTGTGGCATGGTATGATGAGGGAGATCGGATTATGTCCGACCGCACCGCCGACCGCCTGAGCGGACATTTTCGGTATGCCCGTCTGAGCGGCAATTTTTTTGGCGATTTCTCCATAGGTCATTGTCTGACCGAAAGGAATGGTAAGCAGAATTTCCCATACGGCTCTGCGGAAGTCTGAACCGTTTACAGAAAACGGCGGTCTGAAAGCGGGTTCTTTTCCGCTGAAATAGATGTCCAGCCATTGTATGGTCCGGACAAAGACAGGAAGATCCGGATGCTTCAAAGGTTCTGCGGATGCGCAGGGAACATATTTTTGGTCTTCAAACCATATGCCGGTCAGGTTTTCACCGTCGACTGCGAGGGTTATCATCCCGAGCGGCGATTGATAGTGAGCAATATATTGCATTTTGGTTTTCCTCTGGTTTTGCGTTTTCTTTTGTCTGAAACTATATTGATTATAGCAAAGACGGCGGAAAAATGCCATCTGCTTTATTTCCTAAATGTAAACTAATTATGCGTATATGGTTGACATTAATTTGTAAACCATGTAAAATAAACTTGTTTACAATAAAAATGTCGTCTGTTTCGGCCGGACAGCCGACAGTCAGGAGATGAGGATGAAAGAGAAAACAAAAAAGGGAATCCGTTCGGGGATGGCTGCGAGGGAGATGACAGGCTGCGCATTGTTTACGGTTTTGATCACGGTGGGGGCCTTTATCAAAGTGCCGGTGCCGGTCGTTCCGTTTACGCTGCAGTTTTTGTTTACGATGCTGGCAGGTCTTTTACTGGGCGGAAAAATGGGTGCCTGCAGTGTGGCGGTCTATGCGCTGCTCGGATTGATGGGCCTGCCTGTATTTGCCGAAGGCGGGGGGATTTATTATTTGCTGAAACCCAGTTTCGGATATATTATTGGTTTTATCATTGCCAGCTATGTGACCGGACGGCTTGTGGAGCGAATGGACAGGCTGGCCTTCGGAAACGTGCTGGCGGCCAATCTGACAGGACTGGCAATCGTATATGGTATGGGAATGGCATATTATTATATCATCTGTAATTATGTGATCGCTTCACCGATCGGTTTTGGCCCTTTGTTCCTGTATTGCTTTGTACTGGCGGTGCCGGGCGACATCTGTCTGTGCTTTCTGGCGGCAGAGCTGACAAGACGACTGAAACCCGCATTGGAGCGGATGGGCCTGTGAGCCGGGGGCTATTTATCACAGGGACGGGCACAGATGTCGGCAAAACATATGTGACCGGGCTGCTTGTGAAGAAATTGCATGATACAGGGAAAAAAGCGGCGTATTATAAGGCAGCCATGAGCGGTAATGTAAGACAGTGCGACGGGACACTGGCGCCGGGCGATGCGCTGCAGATAAAACAGACTGCGGGAATCAAACAGACAGTGGAGGAAATGTGCCCGTATGTGTATGAGACGGCGGTATCGCCGCACCTCGCATCCCGGCTGGAAGGGGAACCGGTACGGCTTGATGTGGTAAGACGGGGATTTGCGGCGTTATTGAGGGGATATGATTATATAACCGTTGAGGGGAGCGGCGGCATTGTCTGCCCGCTCCGCTTCGACACGGAAAAGATATTGTTGGAGGATATGCTTTCGGAATTGAGGCTTCCCTGTCTGATCGTTGCGGATGCCGGACTGGGTACAATCAATGCCGTCGTACTGACGGCAGAATATATGAAACAGCGCAGGATTCCGGTAAAAGGAATTCTGTTCAACCGTTTTCATCCGGGCAATGTGATGGAAGAGGACAATAAGCGGATGTGTGAATATCTGACAGACATTCCTGTTTTGGGCTGTATCGAAGAGGGCAGC
>CATLGN010000092.1 GCA_949935685.1 uncultured Lachnospiraceae bacterium
TTTAATTTAAAATCATTTATTTTAACCCGTTAAGAGAGTTTATTTTGTCGTACTCTTGTCGTACCATACTGTCTTTAAGTCCGCAAACCCTTGATTTTACTGGTTTTCTTTGCCAAGCGTTTTCATCGTGGGGAACAGCAGCACATCCCGTATCGCGGGCGAATCCGTAAACAGCATCACCATCCGGTCAATGCCATATCCGATGCCGCCGGTCGGGGGCATGCCGATTTCCAGCGCATTCAGGAAATCCTCATCCGTATGGTTGGCTTCCTCGTCCCCATTGGCAAACTGTTCTTCCTGCATGCGGAAACGCTCCCGCTGATCGATGGGATCGTTCAGTTCGGAGTAGGCGTTTGCCATCTCCCATCCGTTCATAAAGAATTCAAACCGTTCCACATAATCCGGGTTATCCGGCTTGCGTTTGGTCAGCGGTGAGATCTCGACCGGATGATCCATAAGGAATGTCGGCTGGATCAGATGTTCTTCCACAAACTCCTCAAAGAACAGATTCAGAATATCCCCCTTCTTATGGCGTTCCTCATATGCTATGCCCTTATCCCTGGCCGCCGCTCTCGCTTCCTCGAGCGTATGGATTTCCCCGAAGTCCACGCCCGCATACTTTTTAACTGCGTCCGCCATGGTAATGCGCTCAAACGGTCTGCTCAGATCCATTTCCGTGCCCTTATAAGTTATGGTCGTCGTCCCCAGCACTTCCTGCGCCACATAACGGTACATCTTTTCCGTTAAATCCATCATGCCGTGATAATCCGTATACGCCTGATACAGCTCCATCAGTGTAAATTCAGGATTATGTCTCGTATCCAGGCCCTCGTTGCGGAAAACCCGGCCGATTTCATAAACCCGCTCCAAACCGCCTACAATCAGACGTTTCAGATACAACTCCAGAGAAATGCGCAGCTTCAGATCTTCATCCAGCGCATTGAAATGCGTCTCAAACGGCCTTGCCGCGGCGCCTCCCGCATTGGATACGAGCATCGGCGTCTCGACCTCCATAAATCCCTGACCGTCCAGAAATCTGCGTATCGCGCTGATAATCTGCGAACGCTTGATAAAAGTATCTTTTACCTCCGCATTCATAATTAAGTCCGTATAGCGCTGCCGATACCGCAGATCCGTATTGACCAGACCATGATATTTTTCCGGAAGGATCTGCAAACTTTTTGACAGTAGTGTCACATTCGATGCATGAATGGAGATCTCCCCCATCTTCGTGCGGAAGACCTCGCCCGCAATACCCACAATATCGCCTACATCGTATTTCTTAAACGCGGCATAGGGTTCTTCTCCGATACTGTCCCGCGCCACATACGCCTGTATCGTTCCCTTTACATCCTGAATATTGCAGAAGGAAGCTTTCCCCATAATACGTTTGGACATCATACGTCCCGCAAGAATAACATGCTGCCCTTCCATCTCTTCAAAATGTTCCTTCACATCCATACTGTGATGGGTAACATCAAATTTGGTAATCCGAAAAGGGTCCTCTCCCTTTTCCTGAAGCGCCGCCAGTTTATCTCTCCTGACCTTTAAAAGCTGCCCCAGATCCTGTTCTCCGGATTTATTCTGTGTATCTCCCACGTCCGCCACTCCTCTTAATTGCTTCGCTGTATTTCCAGTACCTTATATTCCAAAATGCCGGCCTGTGTCTCCACTTCGATCACATCGCCCACTTTTTTGCCCATCAGCGCCTTGCCTACCGGCGATTCATTGGAAATCTTCCCTTTCAGGCTGTTTGCCTCCGTGGAACCGACAATCTTATATTCCAGTTCTTCGCTGAATTCCAGATCCAGAATCCGCACGCGGCAGCCGATATTGATCTTGTCCAGATCAACCTCATCCTCCACGACAACTTCCGCATTTTTCAGAATCTTTTCCAATTCCTCGATTCTGGCTTCAATATCGCGCTGCTCATCTTTGGCCGCGTCATATTCGGCATTCTCAGACAGATCGCCCTGCTCTCTGGCTTCCTTGATCTTCTGCGCCACTTCCTGACGTTTGACCACCTTCAGTTCATGCAGCTCGTCCTCATATTTCCGAAGCCCCTCATACGTTAATATATTTTTCTTCTCTTCCATAATGCAAATCACCCTCCATACCGCAATCTTTTTCCTGTTGCGCCGGTATCCCCACGCCGGACAGCCTACGTATTATACCCCATCTTTTCCCAGAGTGTCAAGGGCATTCCACAGGGATATATAAGGAATCCTGCCACATTCTGCGGCAACCGTATCCCCCCTGTCATACGACGCATACAAATCCATGTAAACGCTGTCCGGCGGAAAGTTTCCGCTGCATGCTTTCTCTGTCATGCCAAAGTCAAGAATCAGCGTTTTTCTGTTCCGAAACGTAAGCGCCGCACTGTCCGGCGCACATCTGACGGACAAGCCGTATTCTTCATACGCCATATCCGCAAATTCCTGCCACGCCGCAGCCCGGTCCGTGACGATCGTCGCATAATTAAACGTTGTATAAATCTCCTGTAACACCTCTCGTTCCGGTCCCGCCGTATGCAGGCTTTCCGCCTCCGGCTCCCGCACCCATACGAGCGCCGGCGTTTCCTCCTCCGCAGCAGGCAGCGTTTCCTCGCAGCCCTCTGTCCGCCCGTCCAGTACGATCAACTGCTCGGCCCGGAAAACCAGTACATTCTCCCGATAACAGTGCCGATAAAAACGCAGCAGCAATTCCGCTGAAATACCGCCCCGTCTCCAGGAGCAGAACAACAGTGCATCTTCCGACGCGCCTGTCATATTCAGGTTTTCTTCCTTTTGCATCCGTTTTCGGATACTGCGCAAAGTCCGGTTCCATCTCATATACCGCCTGCGCATCGCGCGCCCGGCAGCCTTCCGGCTGTTCTCCCACTGTTCCAGTTCATCGATTTCCCTGTCGGTAATTCCATCAATGGCGTAAATGCAAACCGGCAATCCCAAAAAGCGGTCCGTCTTTTCCGAAAAGGAATATGGCAGACATAACCGCTCCTGCAGCCACGCCCATGCGCCGCCGGATCTTTTTTCTCTGTTTCCCGCAATAAGACAGTTCATTTTTTCCATATTGCAGTATATGCGAATCCGTGTAAAATATAACGGCCGCGGGGCGCGCGGCAATACGGAAATAGTTCGGCGCCATATCGTCAACCAAGTCCGGCTATATCAACAGAGCAGCATATCCAGCGTTTCCACCATCTCCTCCATGGAAGCCGCTTCATTGATGCGTTTGCGGATGGCGGCGGAATGCGGATAACCGGCCGTATACCACGAGATATGCTTACGCATTTCCCGGATGCCGATATACGCTCCCTTGCAGGCAAGCTGCAGACGCGCATGTTCCAGTATCATATTTCGTACTGTCACGGCGTCCGGCCGCGGCGTCGCCTCTCCGGTCTCCAAATACGAAACAATCTGCCCAAACAGCCAGGGATTGCCCCGCGCCGCCCGGCCGATCATCACACCGTCACAGCCGCTTTCCCGCATAAGCCGCTCCGCAGACGGGCCGTCCCCCACATCCCCGTTCCCGATGACCGGAATGTGCAGAGCCTCCTTCACCTGCCGGATAATTTCCCAGTCCGCTTTCCCGGCATAATACTGCTCTCTCGTCCTGCCGTGAACCGCGACCGCCGCGGCGCCGGATTCCTGTGCAATATGTGCCAGTTCCACCGCATTCACATGTTGTTCGTCAAATCCTTTGCGAATCTTCACCGTGACCGGTTTCTTTACCGCCTTTACTGTTTTTTCGATAATGCGGCCCGCCAGTATGGGATCTTTCATCAACGCCGAGCCCTCTCCGTTATTGACCACCTTCGGCACCGGACATCCCATATTGATGTCCAATATGGAAAAAGGCCGCTCCTCAATCCGTTTTGCCATCTCACTGACAATATCCGGATCCGAGCCAAAGAGCTGCAGCGATACCTGCCCCTCACCGGGAGCGATCTCCATCAACGCATCCGTATTTTTATTGCGGTAGAGAATCGCTTTGGCGCTGACCATTTCCATACAGACCAGCCCCGCCCCCTGCCGGGCGCAGAGCAAACGAAATGGCAGGTCTGTCACGCCTGCCATGGGAGCCAAAATAATATTGTTTTTCAGCGTTACGCCGCCAATCCGCAGCGCTGTGATCTGTTTTTCCGTCATCGTCTTTTTCCCGCCGTCTCCGCATTTTTCTCATAGATAATCCGCAGCCCGTCCAGCGTCAGCGCGCTGTCATAAATGTCAATGCTGTCCGTCTCTTCGGAAATCATCCTGCCCAGTCCGCCGGTGGCAACCACCTTCAAATCGGTATAACCCGTTTCTTTTTTCACTTGTTTGACAATGTATTCCGTCTGCCCGATCTGGCCGTACACAAGTCCCGCCTGCATACTCGATATGGTTTCCTGCGCCAGTATCGATTTCGGCTTGCGAATCTCCACCTCCGGCAGCTTGGCCGCCTCCTGCGAGAGCGCCATCAGGGAAATGCGCAGCCCCGGCGCCGTAACGCCCTCACTGAAACTGCCGTCCTCCCGTACCAGATCATACGTCGTCGCCGTGCCAAAATCCAACACCAACACCGGCCCGCCGTATTTCTCATACGCCGCTACGGCATCCACAATCCGGTCCGCTCCCACGCCGCGGGGATTTTCTCCGGAAATCTTAATTCCGGTCTTGACGCCCGGCCCTACGATCAAAGGCTTCCTGTGAATATACTTCACCATAGCGCCAGTCAGGGAATGCATAATATTCGGCACAACACTCGCCATACTGATTCCCGTAATGTCCTCAATGGAAATCCCGTTGATACGCAAAAGCTCCATAATGGCAATGCCAAACTCATCCGATGTCCTTGAAATCTTAGTCGTAATCCGGAAACTGTTTTTCAGTTCCTTCCCATCAAAAACGCCGAATGTAATATTTGTGTTTCCAACATCCACAACCAGTAACATCTCTTTATCCGGTGACTTCCCGCGTGCATCCCTGCGTTCCCGTCACGCTTCCTCCCATTCCGGCAGTTCTTCCCGTAAGATCAGCACCCGGTAATACAAGCTCAGAGAAGCCAGCAGTTCCTGCCGTTTTCTCCAAATCTCTTTTACCAAAAGGCCGCTGCCGATTTCATCATAATACATATCATTTTCTTCCGCATCCGTCTCCAGCGAAACGCTGCCGTCCGGCTCGAATATGATCGTAAAAATGCCGCCCACTTCCTCCGTGAACAACACGCAGATAATATGCAGCTCATCCTGAACAGACTGTGGAATCTGCCGGAACGCCTCATTATAATAATATTTTTTTTCGTAAGCATTTGCCCCGCACAGAATCATCCGCCCCTCAGACATAGCCATACAATCCTCTCACCGACACTTCCCCCGCATACACATGCACCACCTTGCCGTCTTCCTTTTCCACCAAAAGCTCTCCGCTTTGATTCATTCCTCTCGAAACGCCGGTAAACTCCCCGGCAGGATCAAGCACGCGCACCTGCCGGTCCATGCCGGCCAGATGTGCGTTGTATTCCTGCAGGATGCCCGAGAGATCCTCCGTCTGCAAAAACACCTCGTAGTCCTGCTCAAACCGCTTCATCACTTCCGCAATCAGTCCGGCCCGGCTGATCCGCCGGCCGCATTCCAGATACAGAGAAGTCGCCATACCGCTGATCTCTTCCGGGAATTCCCGGATATTTACATTGATGCCGATTCCCACCACCACATAGTGAATACTGTCCTGCTCCACACTCAGGCTCATTTCCGTCAGAATACCCACCGTCTTTTTCCCGTGAATGACTATATCATTCGGCCATTTGATCCCCACGGGCAGCCCCGTTGCCGCCTCGATCGCGCCCGCCACACTGTGCGCCGCAATCAATGTAAGCATCGAGGCCTTGTCCGGCGCAAATGCCGGTTTTAAAATCAGTGTCATGGAGACCATCGTCCCCGGACGCTGCTGCCAGGAACGTCCCCGGCGCCCCTTTCCCGCCGTCTGCATATCCGCAACGACCAGCGTCCCCTCCGAAGCGCCGTCTTCGGCCAGCCGCTTGGCCTGCGTATTGGTGGAATCCGTCTCACGCAAAAACACGACCTGCCGTCCAAGCCGCTTTGTCTTCATGCGGCTGACAAGTTCGCTCTCCGACACAATATCCGGCACATGCGCAAGGCGATACCCCTTTCGGGGCGTGGATACAATCTCATATCCCTCTTCTTTCAGACTGTTGATCACTTTCCAGACCGCGGTGCGGGATACCCCAAACCGACTGCACAGATCCTGCCCCGATACATAATCCGCCGTCTCCCGGAGCATTGTCAATATTTCCGTTTTCACACATTCGCTCCCAAGGTAGCCGCCATTACGGCTTTGATCGTGTGCATCCGGTTCTCCGCTTCGTCAAATACAACCGACTGCGAAGACTCGAATACTTCGTCGGTCACTTCCATTTCGGTAATGCCGAACCGCGCGCCCATCTCTTTTCCGATTTTTGTCTTTAAGTCATGGAATGACGGCAGACAATGCAGGAAAATCGCCTGTTTTCCTGCCAGCTCCATACTCCGGCTGTCCACACGGTAAGGAGACAGCTCCCGAATCCGCTCCTCCCATACCGCATCCGGCTCGCCC
>CATLGN010000093.1 GCA_949935685.1 uncultured Lachnospiraceae bacterium
CGCAGAATCTGGAGGATATTATCGCCGGCATTTCTCTGTATCGACCGGGGCCGATGGATTTTATTCCCAAATACATCAGGGGAAAGAATAATCAGGGCGCCATTGCCTATTCCTGCCCGCAGCTCGAACCGATTTTGGCGCCGACATACGGCTGTATCGTCTATCAGGAACAGGTAATGCAGATCGTCCGCGATCTGGGCGGCTATACGCTCGGACGCAGCGATCTCGTGCGCCGTGCCATGAGTAAGAAGAAGCAGTCCGTTATGGAGAAGGAACGGGCGAATTTTATCTTCGGCAATCCCGAAGAAGGGGTACCGGGATGCATTGCCCGCGGGATACCGGAGAGCACGGCGAGCCGGATTTATGACGATATGATGGACTTTGCCAAATATGCGTTTAACAAGTCCCATGCGGCGTGTTATGCGGTCGTCTCTTACCAGACGGCATGGCTGAAATATTACTATCCGAAAGAATTTATGGCGGCGCTGCTGACATCCGTGATCGATAATCCGAAGAAGGTGTCCGAGTATATTCTCGCCTGCCGGGGGATGGGGATTGCGATACTGCCGCCGGACATCAACGAGGGGGAAGCGGGTTTCTCCGTTTCGGGCGATTCCATCCGGTATGCACTGACGGCGATAAAGAGTATCGGAAGGGGCGTGATCGATTATATCGTAGACGAGCGGGAGGCGCGCGGGCCCTATAAAAATCTCAAGGATTTCATTACGCGGGCCTCGGACAGCGATCTGAATAAGCGGGGTATCGAGAACCTGATCAAGGCGGGCGCGTTCGACGGGCTGGGCGGAACGCGCAAGCAGCATATGAGTATTTATATCCAGGTGCTGGAGAGCATTGTCCAGAGTAAGAAAAACAATCTGGCTGGGCAGCTTACGCTGTTTGATCTGGCTCCCGAGGAGGATAAGGAGAGCTACGACATCCGGCTGCCGGATGTGGGGGAATATTCCCGCGAAATGATGCTGGCATTCGAAAAGGAAGTGCTCGGCATTTATATCAGCGGGCATCCGTTGGAAGAGTACGAAAATATCTGGAAAAAGCGGATTACGACGACGACGGCTTCTTTTTTGATGGATGACGAGACCGGGATGGCGTCGCTGGCCGACGGCAGCAGTGCGACGATCGGCGGTATTATCGCGGATAAAAAAATCAAGTATACGAAAAATGATAAAGTGATGGCATTTTTGCAGGTGGAAGATCTGGCGGGCAGCATAGAGGTAATCGTATTCCCGAGAGATTATGAAAAAAATGCGGAAAAGCTCATATTGGACAATAAAGTATTTATCCGGGGCCGTGTTGCGGCAGAGGAGGAGAAGGACGCCAAGCTGATCTGTGAGGAGATTACTGCCTTTGACGAAATTCCGCGGACATTGTGGGTCAGATTTCCCTCTATGGAAGCGTATGAGAGAGCGCAGGAACGCCTGTTTTCCATGCTGAAAGAATGCGACGGGAAAGACCGCGTTACCATTTTTATCGAGCAGCCCAGAGCTATGAAAAAGCTGCCCGCCAATATGGGCGTGCGGGCCGACGGAACGTTCGTGCAGGAGCTGGCGGCCGTTTTTGGGGCGGATAATATAAAAGTTGTCTCATAGGGGAAATGGCATTGAAATATCAGAAAAAAACGTTTAAAATATAAGAAATCACAAGGAGGAATCGGCATGGCGAAAGAGATTAAGACGATTGGCGTCCTGACAAGCGGCGGGGATGCGCCCGGTATGAACGCGGCGATCCGTGCGGTTGTCCGGAAAGCGATTGGAAACGGCGTTAAGGTCAAAGGAATTAAAAAAGGGTATCAGGGTCTTCTGAACGAAGAAATCGTGGATATGGAAGCAAGGAGTGTATCGGATACGATACAGCGGGGCGGTACGATACTGGGAACGGCCAGATGTCATGAATTCCGCACGGAAGAAGGACAGGAAAAGGGCGCTGAGATCTGCAGAAAGCATGGAATCGACGGACTTGTGGTTATCGGCGGAGACGGTTCTTACCGCGGCGCGCAGGCGCTTGCGCGCAGGGGGATCAATACGATCGGTATCCCCGGAACGATCGATTTGGATATTGCCTGCACGGAATATACAATCGGTTTTGATACGGCTGTCAATACCGCGATGAACGCCATCGATAAGGTGCGCGATACGTCTTCTTCCCATGAGCGGTGCAGTATTATCGAGGTAATGGGCAGGAACGCCGGTTATATCGCGCTTTGGTGCGGTGTGGCAAACGGCGCGGAGGATATTCTGATTCCGGAAAAGTTTGATTACAACGAGCAGGGCATTATCAATAATATTATCCGCAATCGGAAAAAGGGGAAAACCCATCACATTATTATCAATGCGGAAGGCATTGGACATTCGACTTCCATGGCGCGCCGGATCGAGGCGGCGACCGGTGTGGAGACAAGAGCGACGATTCTGGGATACATGCAGCGGGGCGGCAGTCCCACCTGCAAAGACCGTTTTTATGCATCCATCATGGGGGCGTATGCGGCAGACATTCTCTGTAAGGGAAAATCCAACCGGGTTGTCGGCTATCAGCACGGTGAGTTTCTGGATTTTGATATTGAGGAAGCGCTGGCGATGCAGAAAGAGATTAACATGTATCAGTTTGAAGTCAGCCGTATATTGTCGCTGTAACGGCGACACGGATAAAGGAGCTGCGGAATGATCACCAGTCCTGGGAACGGAAGAATCAAAGCGGTGGTGCGCATGAGGCAGAAAGCGAGGGCGCGTGCGGAGGCGGATGCTTTTCTGGCAGAGGGCATCAAAATGTTTCTGGAAGCGCCGGCGCAGCAGATTCGGGAAGTTTATATTTCCGAATCTTTTTCCTGCCCGGACGCGGCCGTAAAGCGGGCCGTGCTGGAAAAGGCAGGCGCGCTGCCGTGCGAGACCGTATCGGAAACGGTATTTGAAAAATTGTCGGATACCTGTTCGCCGCAGGGAATACTCTGTGTGCTGGACCAGTATCATTATCAACTGGCGGATATGCTGCGGGAAGAAAACCCGCTGCTGCTGGTGGCGGAAGGGATTCAGGATCCGGGTAATCTGGGGACGATGCTGCGCGCGGGAGAGGGAGCGGGTATCCATGGCGTCATTCTGTCGTCCGATACGGTGGATATGTACAATCCCAAGACGATCCGGGCGACAATGGGTTCGGTATACCGGGTGCCGTTTCTCTATACGGACAGTCTGCTGGCAACAATGAAAGAGCTGCAGGCGCGCGGCATCGTTGTCTATGCCGCACATCTGCAGGGCGAGAGATCGTATGATCGCTGCGACTTTCTGGGCGGAACCGCTTTTCTGATCGGAAATGAGGGAAACGGGCTGAAGCGGGAAAGCGCCGAAGCGGCGGATTTGTATATGAAAATTCCCATGGCAGGCAGAGTGGAATCGCTGAATGCCGGGATGGCGGCGGCCGTCTTATTGTATGAGGCGGCGCGGCAGAGGAGGAACAAAATATGAAAATCGGGATCATAGGACTTGGCAATATGGCAGACGCCGTGATCGGCGGCATGCTGCGTCAGGAAATCGTAAAAAGAGAAGACATCACAGGTTCGGCAGCCACGCGGCAGACCGTGGAGCGGATGGCAGAGCGCTACGGGATCCGGACGACGGTGGATAACAAAGCCGTGGCGGAGGCGGCGGACGTGCTCATTCTGGCGGTGAAACCGCAGTTTCTGGAAGCGGTAATCGCAGAGATCCGGGACTGCCTTTCGGAGCAGACGCTTTTGATTACGATCGCGGCGGGAAAAACGATTGATTGGTATGAATCCGCTTTCGGGAAAGCGATCCGGCTGGTTCGCTGTATGCCGAATACGCCGGCTCTGGTCGGCGCGGGTTTTACGGCTGTGTGCGTGAATGAAAATGTAACGGCGGAAGAGCAGGCGTGCGCGATCCGGCTGATGGAAAGCCTCGGCGGGACATGCGTGATTCCCGAGAGCAGGATGGATGCCTTTGCCGCTGTGGCAGGCTGTTCGCCGGCCTATGTTTTTCTGTTTATTGAGGCGATGGCGGATGCGGGCGTGGCGGCGGGCATGCCCAGAGCGCAGGCATACGAGGCGGCGGCCCGGGCCGTGATGGGCAGTGCGAAGCTTTTGCTGGAAACGGGCCGGCATCCGGGCGAATTAAAGGATATGGTGTGTTCGCCGGGCGGTACGACGATTCAGGGGGTAAAGGCGCTGGAAGAACATGGGATGCGCGGCGCGGTAATGGACGCCATTGCGGCCTGCGTGGAGAAAGCAAAAGAACTGTAACAGTTCCCGGCATGCTTATTCATAAAAACGTAAGAATATTCAGGAAAATGATGTAAATCGGGGTATAAAATTCTTCCAAACTGTTAAAACTTGACAATGTATCAGGAATTTGTTATGATTTAAAAAATGATTAACAAATTCGTAATAATTATTCATAAATTTGTTATAAGCATTTTGGAGGGAATTATGAAGACGAAGGGCAGAAGGCTGCTGCATTACCTGTCCGGCATGCTCATGGGAGCGGCCGCGTTCGGGTTACTACAGATCAGCGCGGTAGCCGGTAATACGGACAGTCTGCACTCGCTCAACGCAGGTGCGGCGGCAATTCTGGATGCGGATCTGACATTGGAGGAAGACGTCGGGGAAGTTGCATCCGTTTCACGCAGCAGGGAAGAGAAAGAGAACGAAGGCAAGGACAAGGATGAAGGCGGCGAAACGTCGGAGGAAGACGACGCCGAAGAGTCCAATCTGGTTATGGCGAATGTGGAAAACGCAGTGAACGTCAGAAAAGAGGCCGATGAAGATTCGGATAAGGTCGGCAAGCTTTACAGTGACTGCGGTGGAGAGATACTGGAACGTCGTAACGGTTGGACGAAGCTGAAATCCGGTAATGTGACGGGCTGGACGAAAGACGAGTACCTTTTGTTCGGGAAAGAGGCCGAAGCGATGGCGGAGGATCTGGGAAATCTGATCGCGACAATCGAAGCGGATACGCTGCGCATCAGAAAGGAACCGAAATCCAATGCCGGCGTATGGGGTCTGGTTGGGAAAAACGAAGAAATGAAAGCGCTGGAAGTCATCAACGATGAGTGGGTCAGCGTGGAATGGGGCGGCGATATTGGCTATGTTTCCGCCGAATATATTGATATACGGTTTGTAATCGATTCCGGTGAAACAATGGAAGAGATCAGGGCGAGAGAAGAAAAAGAACAGGAAGAAAAGCGCAAGGCAGACGCGGAGAAGGCAAAACAAAAAGAAAACCGCGGCGCGGTTCCGGTCGGCGCTGCCGACGATGTGCTGCTTGCCGCTCTGATTCAGTGTGAGGCGGGCAATCAGCCATACGAAGGAAAGCTTGCGGTAGGCGCGGTCGTAATGAACCGTGTGCGCAGCGGCGGTTATCCGAACACGATCTCGGGCGTGATCTATGCGTCCGGACAGTTTACACCTGCCGGAAACGGTAAGGTTGCAAAACGGCTGGAGGCCGGCATTCAGGACAGTTGCCTGCAGGCGGCGCGGGAAGCGATCGCCGGTGTGTCCAACGTAGGCGGCGCAACGCACTTCAGACGGGCCGGCAATCATGACGGACTGATTATCGGAAGCCATGTGTTCTGGTAAAACAAACAGGATGACAAGAGGATACCTTTGCGTATGCGGAGGTATCCTTTTTAAATTACGAAATTCTTCTAAATATTTGGCAATCGTTCGCTTTCACTTGAATCCGTGAGACTAATATAGTAAGATAAATATGCGAAATTCTACGAAAGGGGAGATGACGCGTGATATTTAATTGGAATATGGCAGTTGTGTGGCTGGTCATTCTGGTTGCCTGTCTGGCCGTGGAGATTGCGACGCTCGGGCTTACTTCGATCTGGTTTGCGATCGGTGCGCTGGCAGCGACGGTGGCGGCGCTTCTGAATCTTCCGCTCTGGCTGCAGAATACGCTGTTTGTGGTAGTATCGCTGGTATTTCTGTTTTTTACAAGGCCGATTGCGGTCAAGTACTTTAATAAGGACAGAATCAGAACCAATGCGGAGAGCCTGATCGGCAAGCAGGCGATTGTCACAAGCGGTATTGATAATCTGCAGGGCATCGGACAGATTATGGTCAGCGGTCAGGAGTGGAGCGCCCGTTCCACAGACGACGGCATAAAATTCCAGGTAGGTGCGGTAGTGGAGATTACGGCCATACAGGGCGTAAAACTCATTGTAAAAGAAAGAAAAGAGGGTAATTAATATGGGTGGAATTATGGTATTGATCTTATTTATACTGTTTCTCTGGATACTGGCGTCCTGTATCCGCATTGTTCCGCAGGCGAACGCTTATGTGGTAGAGCGCCTCGGCGCATATCAGGGGACCTGGGCGGTCGGTATTCATTTCAAAGTGCCTTTTATTGATAAAGTGGCGAAAAAAGTGATCTTAAAAGAGCAGGTGGTGGATTTTGCACCGCAGCCGGTGATTACCAAGGATAACGTAACGATGCAGATCGATACGGTTGTGTTTTTCCAGATTACCGACCCGAAGCTGTTTGCGTACGGTGTGGAAAATCCGATTATGGCGATTGAAAA
>CATLGN010000094.1 GCA_949935685.1 uncultured Lachnospiraceae bacterium
TTTCATAATCGTAAACTGCAATTTCTCCCGAATAATATTCTGAATAAAAATTTGTAACTGCATTGGTAATGTCCTCAATAAATAAAGCTATGACCAGTTCATCCGTAATTTCTTCCTTTGTTGTAGCATCCGCATTGAATGTTTCTATGGTCGAATTCCTATTCCCATTAAAAATATTGAACAATAGAAATGCCAGCAAAATTAACATGCAGGCAGTTATAAACCTATACTTTTTCATAAGGCTCCATGCTTTTTATTACTATATCTACACCACGCCTATCTGCAATATTCCATTAACATTTACAGTAAATAAACAGGCAAAACTCCAAACTATCACGGAAACTCATATACAAACACGAAATCTCCGAGCAGTTTCCGTGTTTGTATTATATCCCCCGTTTTTCAACAGCATTTTCCGTCAAGCTAATACACTTTTCACCTAAATCCAACAATATCCTATTTTCTTTTACCTTTCCGCATTATACTATCACGGAAACCCCCGACTTTTGCGTGAAAGTATACTTTTGCCTGATAATACGATTTTTTCTCCAATCGCCATCCTATCAGCGGTATCCAAAAACACGAAAAAGCGGGGTCCACCACTCACCGTGATGAACCCCACCAAACCTTAAAAGCCTTGATTTTAAGCCATTCTTCAATACTTTTGCCTGTTAGTACCCAAATTCCTATGGCATCAATTTGAAATAGCCGCCTGTACAGCAGCCAAAAACGGAGCTGCCGCTCCAACAGACCATATGTCTGCTTTTGCAACAGCTCCGTCTCGTTTACAGCTTCTCCAGTAACTTTTCATTATCCTGTCTGCGCTGTCTCCGGTTCTTTTTCTTTTCCTTCTTATCCTTGCTCCGTTTATGTATAATCATATAGAAGGTCGGCAGCAAAATCAGTGTCAGAATCGTGGAAGCCGTCAGGCCGCCTACGATTACCACCGCCATTCCCTGCGTCATCTCGCCGTTCTTTCCCACGCCCATAGCCATCGGAATCATCGAGAGAATGGTCGTCAGTGTCGTCATCAAAATCGGCCGCAGTCTCGATTTTCCTGTCTCGATCAACGCCTCCTCGGTGCTCATCGTCTTGCGCAGCATATTGGTATAATCCACGTACAGGATACCATTGTTTACCACAATACCGATCAGCATCAGAAATCCCATCAGAGACACCATACTTACCGTACACTGTGTGATAAGCAGCAGGAGAATGGAACCGATCAGGGAAAAGGGAATACAGAACATAACCATGCCCGAATACCGCAGGTTTTCAAACTGAATCGCCATTACAATGTATACGAGCAAAATCGCCGTGATAATAGCGGAAATCAGGGAACTGAATTCCTCCTGCATCATCTCGTCCATCGTGTTTGTCACCTGCTGTACGCCATCCGGCAGGAAAACCTGTTCCATCTGCTGTCGGATCGTCTCCTGCGCGGTAAATTTGGCGTCCGCTTCCAGCGTTGCCGTTACGCTGGCCGTATAGCTGCCGTCCTTACGGCTGATCGTCTGGGGCGAATCGGTATAAACAATCTCCGCGATGTCAGACAGCGGAACCTGCATTCCGGCCGAATTGGTCAGCATAATGCCCGACACGTCATTGACGGTTTCATATTCGCCTGCCGGATATTCCACCTTTACTTTGTACTTTGTGTCATCGATCATAACGTCCATGGCGTCGGACCCACTCATCATCGAATAGACCATGCCGGATGCCATCTGCGGCGTCATGCCCGCGGCGGCGGCTTTGACCGGATCAATGATAATCTCCGCCTTGGTCGCCGCATCGGCGAAGGAAGACGTCGCACTGATCACGCCGTCCGCCTTTACCACCGCATCCGAAACGATACGGCAGGCCTCTTTCAGCTCTTCCAGATCATTGCCCTCCAGCGAAATGTCGTAAGTATTGCCGCCCATGCCGCTCATCCCCATGGATGAGGCAGACGCTACGCTGATCTCGCAGCTCTCCTCGTAGCTTTTTACTTCCTTTGTCCATTCATCCACTATATCCGCCGTGGAAAGTCTGCACCCGTCGGCCACATACGCATTAATGCTGCCGCTCGCATCCGACTCTGTCACGCTCGTACTGTAATCGTCAATATAAGGACTGTCCGCCACAAACTGTTCGAGTTCTTCCACTTTGGCATTTACCGTATCCAATTTCGTCCCCGGCCGGAAATTTACCGATACGGACACCTGTCCTTCATCGGTCTGTCCCATCAGCTCCATATTCACGAAGCGGAACAGGAAAACGGAAACAATAAAGATACCCACGGCCGTCAGCGCCACCAGCAGCCTTCTGTGCAGCGCCTTCCGCAGAATGCCCGCATATTTTTCGCTGACCGCATCGAGGAAACGATTGACCCTCGTATCTTTTTTCTCTGCCGGCCTGTACTGCGAAAAGCAAAGCGGCACAAGCGTAATCGCCGAGACGAGCGACGCAATCAGGGCAAATACAATCGTATAACCAAGCTGTCCGAACATCTGTCCCGACATACCTTCCATCATCGACAGCGGCAGGTATACCACGATTGTCGTAATCGTGGAAGCCACAATGGATGCCATCACCGTTTTGGTCGCCTCATAAGCGGCATCCATATAACTCATGCCCTCGTCCTTTTTCCGGAAGCACATCTCAATCACGACGATGGCATTGTCCACCATCATACCGATGCCAATCACCAGCGCGCCCATCGTAATCATATTCAGGGAAAAGCCCATAAACTTCATCAGAATAAACGTCACCAGCAACGAAACCGGCATCGAGCTGCCGACGATCAGGCTGCCCTTGAAATCTCCGAAAAAGACAAAGAGGACAAGCATCGTAATAACAATACCCACGATCAGCGTCTGCGCAATGGAAACCAGAGAATCGATAATCGTCTCGCTGCTGTCGTATACCGATGTAATCGTAATATCCGGATTTTCCGCATTCAAACGGTCGATCACCTTCGTCACTTTGGAGGAAAGCGTTACCGCGCTGGAACTCTGGATCTTGGTAATGCCGATGCTCACATTTTCAGCGCCGTTATAACGGCTGTAACTCGAAGCATCCGACACCGCATAGTGTACATTGGCAATATCCGATAAATGAATGACATTACCCGTCGCGGTCGTGATCGGTATGGTGGCGATCTCCGCCGGCGTCTTATACTCCGTTGTGGAGCTGACGTTGAGGTTCTGTCCGCCGTAGTCCGCCGTGCCCGCAGGAATTGTGTAATTCGCCGCGGCAACCGTATTGGCCACCGTGGAAATGTCCAGCTTATACTGCCGCATCAGTTCCGGTATCAATTCCACACTGATATAGGAATCGTCGCCGCCGGAAATCGTGAGATCAGCCACATCACTGATCTTTTCCAGCTCCGGCTGTACCGTTTCTTCCACATAGCTGAGGACATCGACGCCCTCCTCTTTCGAGTCCACCGACAACGTCATAACCGGCTGCGCATTCATATCCATCGCAATCACGGTCGGATCATCCGCATCCTCCGGCAGGCTTCGCTTCACCCGCTCGATTGCTTTCTGCATATCGTTGAAGGCATCGTCCATGTCCGTGCCATACTCAAATGAAAACATAACCATGGACACATTTTCCTGCGACATGGAATATGTAGTGTCCAGACCGGCCAGCGTCCCCAGTTCGTCCTCGATCTCCTTACTCACGAGCCGTTCCACATCCTCCGGTCCGGCCTGCGGATAGGTCGTGATTACAAGCATAACCGGCATATCCATATCCGGCGTCAACTGCAGATTCATTCCCGTAATGGAACTGATGCCGAATATGATCAGGGAAACCACGATCACCAGCGCGGCAACCGGGCGCTGCAGTACTGTTTTTGTCAACTTACTCATCCGTCACCTCTCCTTACTGCGCCGTATTCTGTTGTGTGGCTCTCGCCTCGATATATTCGTTCAACCGCTGCGTGTCCGACAGCCCCGCCTGCGCATCGTCCGCCGCGTCATCCGTTCCAGCGCCGCTGCCATCCGCGCCGCTCTCCCCTTCCTTTACCTTTACGGAAGAACCGTCTTTTAACTGGGAAGCCCATGTGATGATCACCTGACTGTCCTTTGTGAGACCGGACTTCACCTCTACATTCTCATTGTTTGTGATTCCCGTTTCGATCTCCGTTTTGACAGCCGTTCCGTTCTCCATACAATAGACATAAGCCTGCTGGCTCTCATAGTACACACTGTCCACCGGAATGGTCAGTACATTTTCCGCCTTCTGTGTCGCCAGCGTGATCTTTACGCTTGTTCCCGTAATCAATCGGTCCGCGCCGGAAGTCAGCCGCGCCTTGATCTTAAACAGACCGTTTGTTTCATCCGCAACGCCGGCATTTTCCGAAATCTGCGCTTCGTATTCCTCACCGTTGCGCTCTACCCGGATATTCTGTCCCACGTTCAGCTCTTTCATTACCTTTTCCGAGACGTAGAATACCACATTGACCGCGTCATCCGCCGTAATCACATAAGCCGCCGCGCCCTGCGCCGCCATATTATTGACGGTAATGTTCTTTTTTGTCACCACACCGGATACGGGGGATGTCACTTTCGTATAATCGAGCTGCAACTGTGCCGCTTCCACGCCTGCCTCGGCCTGTTTTACGCCCGCCTGCGCCTGTCGTACGCCCGCCTGCGCCTGCTTCACGCCCGCCTCGGCCTGTGTCACGCCTGCCTGCGCATTGATCAGTCCCGCATTGGAACCCGCGAGCTGATAATTGGCGCCTGCGATGACCACGGCTTTCGTATACAGTTCATAGTCTTCCAGCATCTTCTCGGCCAGCTTCAGCGCGTCCTCTGCGGAATACACGTTATTCTTTGCCGTTTCCTTGCTGATCGCGGCGCTGATCTGATTCAGACGCAGGGAATCCTTATTGCCGTCCAGACTGCTGCGGGAAGACCGCAGCGTCTCTTCCTGCGACTGCGCCGCGCTGATCATCACACCAAGATTGTATTCCGACTCAGCGGCGCCGTTTGTCATTTCATAAATATAATATTCGGCAATCGCCTGCTGCGTATTGTCTATATCATCGGGAATATGTATGCCGCCCGCGAGATTCTTCGCTTCTTCCGGGCTTGCCGCATGTTTGATCGTATCGTATTTTGCTTTGACCTGTTTCAGCTCTTTGGCATAATCGCGCATATTATTGGCATTGTCCCGCAGATCGTCCAGATTGTCTTCCAGATCTTCATAGGCGTCCCGCGCCAGACCAAACTGCTCCGCCGCCAGCGCCTCGTTCTCCTGCGCCGCCTTCAGTGCGTATTTCGCGGAAGCGACTGCATTTTCAAGCTGCATCTGATTGGTATCCACCTGTCCCAGAGACTGTTTGATCTGCTCCTGAGTATAGAGCAGGTTCAGCTCGTTCAGCGATACATTCGCCTGCGCACTGGCCACGGAAGCCCCGGCGCTCTCCACCGAAGCCCCGGCGCTGGCCACAGAGGCATTGGCGCTCTCCAGGCTTGCCTGCGCCTGCGCCATCGAAATCTGCGCGCTGGCATCGTCAATTGTAAACAACAGATCGCCGGCGTTGACCCGGTCGCCTTCCTCAAAATAGGCTGCCGTCACATCACCGCCCACCTTGGCCACCACCGTGATCTCATCCTCAGACTCCACACTGCCGATAAAATCGCCGTCCAGCTCAATGCTTTCCACCAAAGGCGAAGCGGTTTCCACCAAAATGGACGTATCCTTTTCCTCCGCCGCGCCCTCCGGCCCGCCCGGACCACCCGGGCTGCCGCAGCCTCCAAGCACAAGCCCCGAAGAAATGACTGTCACACAGGCAAACGCCAGTACCCGTGAAAAGTCCTTTCTGTTTCTGCCTTCCGTTCTCTTTTCCATATGCCTACTCCTCTTTTCCGTCCTGTTCTAAATTATGCAAAAGCTTTGCAGACAGCCTTGCCAGCTCTGCCAGCTCTTCTCTCGTAAATTCCCGGAACAGCCGTTCCTTCTCGACGTTAATGCGACTTTGTATCAGTTGGTACAATTCGTCTATATTTTCCTTAATCCGAATCTGTTTGTTTCGTTTGTCCTGGCTGCCCGGCATCCGCCCGATAAATCCTTTTTTCTCCAGCCGCCGCAAAATACCCGACATTGTGGGATTGCTGACACGGAAACGCTGTTCCAGCTCTCTTGCCGTAATTTCGCGATCCTGCTTTTTTTGTTCCTTCAGTATGTAAATCAATACCTCCATCTGTGACACCGTCAGCCCCGCCCGTTCCAGTTCCCGGTCGAACCTGGTCTTCATCACCTTATCAATAATACCAAGGGTAATACCGATCCGCATATGAATATCGTCGACCGCTTCCAGATTTTCCCGGATAAAACCCGGCTGATCCAAGTCAATGCATACAAAATGCTCCTCCCCGGCATCCGTATTCTGCCGTTTCAATACAATCGTTCCCTCCATTCCCCTGTTTTAATTCCATAGCACGCTATGTATTTTATACTCCTTCTATCATGATGTCAATTCTTTTGGCCGTATTTATTGTTTTTTCACAAAGTCTTCACAAT
>CATLGN010000095.1 GCA_949935685.1 uncultured Lachnospiraceae bacterium
GCGGACCTGTCGGTCCGGAGGGGCGGACGGAGGGCGCTGCGGCCTGCTGCTGCGGTCGCGAACGACCCGATTCCGCTGCCCGTAGGACGACGCGGCGTCGGCCTTCGCCTCCGGGAGCCGTGTCCGGGCGCATGAGCAGGAGCATGTGAGCAATGCCTATAAGAAAGCGGCGCAGAAAAACGGCAAGGTTATGGCCGCCAATGTCTCCGTCCGCACGTCCGTCTGTCCGGAATGCGGCCGCACCTATGTCTCCGGCGGCGAGACGAGAACACAGATCAAGTATTTTAATGAAGAAAACCCGTACCAGAAGGGGAAAAAGATTGCGGATTCCGCCGTTTATTCCGGCATGCATGTCAATCTCGCGGGATAATCCCGCAGAATGGAGTTTTTGAAATGAACAGCAAATTATCGACCGAACAGTTAAAGGCAATTTCCAGAGGACAGCTTCTGGGCAGATACGGTCTTGCCATCTCCGCGGAACTGGCGGCGGCGGGCATTATGCTCGCCGTCCATCTGATCTGTTTTCTGCCCGTTGACCAGAGCACGACGGCAGGGCTTGTCCTTGCCTTCTTTATCTCCTGTATTCTGGATGTCCTGGGCGGCGTCTTTGCGGCAGGACTGACATGCTTTTATCTCAATCTCGTATGCAACCGCCCTGCTTCTGTCAAAGATATTTTTTACGGTTTCCGCGTCCATACAAACAAGGCGCTGGCAATCCGTCTACTGACCTCTGTCCCTCAGGTGATCGGCTGCCTGCCCTTTCTCGCATGCAGTATCCTGATTGCGGAAAAAGAGAATCCGTCGGCAGGGCTGTTTCTGCTTTACAGCGCCGCCGGGCTTGCGGCTTTGATTGTCTATCTCTGCATATGGCTTCTCTATTCGCAGGCCTATTATATTATGCTTGATTTCCCCGGCTATTCCACAAGGCAGATTATGTCTGTCAGCCGCCGCATGATAAAAGGGCATAAGGGACGTCTGTTTTACCTTTCCGTCTCCCTTATCCCCTATTATCTTCTGTGCTTTCTCTCCTGCGGTATCGCTTCTCTCTGGGTTACGCCGTTCCGCAACGCACTTTTCACAAACTTCTATCTGGATCTGATCCACAGGAATCATGCCGCTTAGTCCGGTTTCTTACGATTATAATTTTTGAATCCTGTCTATCGCTTCCACGGTATTCTCATAGCTTCCGAAAGCGGTCAGGCGGAAATACGTCTCGCCGCTCGGGCCGAATCCCGAACCCGGCGTCCCCACTACATTGGCCTGTTCGAGCAGGTAATCAAAAAACTGCCAGCTTGTCATCCCATCAGGCGCCTTGAGCCAGATATACGGCGCATTCACACCGCCGGATACCGCATAGCCCGCTTGTTGCAAACCATTTAAAATATAATGGGCGTTATTCATATAATAGGCGACCTGCTTTTGCAGCTGCGCTTTCCCCGCTTCGGAATAGACCGCTTCACCGGCCCGCTGTACGATATAAGGCGCGCCGTTATATTTCGTGCCATGGCGTCTCGCCCAGAGCGCATGCAGCGCCGTGCCGCCCACCTTCAGCTCTTTCGGGACTACGGTGTAGCCGAGCCGCACTCCGGTAAATCCGGCGTTTTTGGAAAAAGAATGCAGCTCAATCGCGCATGTTTTCGCGCCGTCGCATTCATAAATGCTGTGCGGTACATCTTCCTCGGAAATATAGGCTTCGTATGCGGCATCGTAAATGATAACCGCTTCTTTTTCATTGGCGTAATCCACCCATTTCTGAAGCTGCTCCTTCGTGATGGTCGAACCGGTCGGATTATTGGGGAAGCACAGATAGATCAGATCGGGCGTCTCCGCCGGCAGCGACGGCGCAAAGCCAGTCTCCGCCGTACACGGCATATAGATCACATCGCTCCATGTCTCCGTTTTCGCATCGTATGTGCCTGTCCTGCCCGCCATGACATTCGTATCCACATAAACCGGATAGACCGGATCGCATACCGCAATTTTATTATCCACACTGAAAATTTCCTGAATATTGCCGGAATCGCATTTCGCGCCGTCGGATATAAAGATTTCATCCGCCGCGATGTCGCATCCCCGCGCTTTATAATCGTTTTCCGCAACGGCGCTCCGCAGAAACTCATATCCCAGATCGGGCGCATAACCGTGAAACGTAGCCGCATCCGCCATCTCGTCCACAGCGCCGTGCAGCGCGGATATGATCGCCGGCGCCAGCGGCTGCGTCACATCGCCGATTCCCAGACGGATAATCTTTTTCTCAGGATGCGCCGCCGCATAGGCGTTTACTTTTTTCCCGATCGTGGAAAAAAGATAACTGCCCGGAAGCTTTAAATAGTTTTCATTGATCTTAGCCATATGTTCCTCCTTATTTTTTCTGCCTTTTCTTACCATAGCACATTTCAGAGGTTTCCGTCAATTTCCCCCGTAAACACCGTCGCCGCCGGACCGGTCATATAGACGGTATCTTCCGCCGCATCCCACGCCGCCACAATATCGCCGCCCGGCACATGTACCGTGATTTCCCGCTCCGTCAGACCGTTCAGGACACAGGCCACCGCCACGGCGCAGCAGCCGGTGCCGCAGGCAAGCGTCTCTCCGGTTCCCCGTTCCCATACGCGCATTTCCACATGTCTGCGGTCAACGACATGGACAAATTCGGTATTGATGCGCTGCGGAAATCTCTCATGATGTTCAAAGCACGGCCCGATCTCCGCCAGCGGCAGATTTTTTACATCCGTCACAAAGACGACGGCGTGAGGATTGCCCATGGAGACACAGGTCATACGATAAACCGTGCCGTTTACCGTAATCTCCTCGTCGATCACCCGCTCTCCTGCCGCTTTCACCGGAATCTTTTCCGCCAGCAGCTCCGGCCTTCCCATATCAACCCGTGCGGAAACTGCCCGGCCGTCCTGCGTCTGCAGCACAATGTGCTTTTTCATTCCCGCGCTGACAATATCCAGCTCTTTCCGGTCTGTCAGGCCCGCATCATACACATACTTCGCCACACACCGGATGCCGTTGCCGCACATTTCCGCCCGGCTGCCGTCCGCATTGTACATTTCCATCTCAAAATCCGCCTCTGTAGACGGATTGATAAAAATCACACCGTCGCCACCGATTCCGAAATGCCGGTCGCTCAGCCTGCGCACCAGTTCCGGTTTTTTTCCGGCGGGCACATCCACTGAGGCGCCGTCGATATATACATAATCATTGCCGCATCCATGCATCTTTGTAAATTGTAGTTTCATGATCGTTCCCCTTTCTGTTTCCAGTATATACCGCATTTTTATATGAGAAAATACCAAAAACTGTCAGATTTCATGCATATCATGCCGTCAGCGCATCATCGATAATATCATCTGCGCCGTTTCGATCATATTCGTACCGCTGTCCATGCTGCATTTCTGGATATAGCGGTGCGCTTCTTCCTCCGTCATATGGTTCCGTTCCATCAGAAGCGCTTTCGCCTTTCGCAGCAGGAGCAGTTCCTCCCCGCTGCGTGTCCTCGGCGCCGCCCGCCGTTTCCTGCGCCGCCGTTCCAGCGTATGCACCATCATATCCAGCGTATCGAGCAGTTCATGCACCTGCAGCGGCATGGCAACCGACAGACAGCCCGCTCCCGCATACTCTTCCAGCAAATGCCGGGAGGCCATCAGAAGCAGTTCAAACCCTTCGGGAAGCTGTCCCAGCAGTTCGGTAAACATCATATCCGGCAGACGGCAGGCACTGATCACAATCCCGTCGTCAAGGCTCTCGGCCTGACCGACGGTCTGCGCGCCGGTCGCGCATACCGCCGTTACCGTATATCCGCTGCGCACCAGTATATTTTTCAGTTTTCTTCCGTCTTCAATCTTCGGAATGGCAATGATAATACCGGTCAACGGACATCCCTCCTAATATCTGCTCAAATACTGCTCCAGCTCCCATGCGCTGACCTGTGCCTTGTACTGATCCCATTCCTTCTTTTTCAGGCTGATATATTTCTCATACGCATATTCGCCCAATACTTCCCGGATAAAAGAATCGTTTTTCATCTCCTGCAGCGCTTCGATCAGGGTATCGGGAAGCTCTTTGACCGCGTCACCGCCGTCCGCCGCCTGCCGGGGCAGATCGCAGTCCGCACACATCGGCGGCATTATCTTATGTTTGATCCCGTCCAGCCCCGCCCGCAGGCAAAGGGCCAGCGCCAAATACGGATTGGCCGCGGAATCCGGAGAACGCAGTTCAATCCGCACGCCCGCTTCCTTATCGCGCACGACACGGATCATTCGGCTTTTGCTGTAACCGTCAGACCACGCAACATAGACCGGCGCTTCATAACCGGACACCAGCCTTTTATACGAATTGACAAGCGGATTGGTAACGGCGCTCATACCGCGGGCATGCCGTAATATGCCGCCGATAAAATACTGCGCTTCGCTGCACAAACCGCCTTCCGCTCCTGCATCCGTAAAGATATTTCTGCCGTCCCGGAGTAAAGCCATCGTTACATGCATCCCCGAGCCGTCCGCCCCGTATTTGGGTTTCGGCATAAAGGTCGCATGCAGGCCATGCCGTCTGGCAAGCGTTTTCACGGCCAGCTTGAATGTCATAATATTGTCCGCCGTCTTTAACGCCTCATCCCGGCGAAAATCAATTTCATGCTGCGCCGGCGCCGATTCGTGATGCGACGCTTCCACTTCAAATCCCATTTCTTCCAGTGTCAAAACAATGTCGCGCCGCGCATTTTCCCCCAGATCAAGCGGGCTCATATCAAAATATCCCGCCTGCTCATGCGTCAGCGTCGTAGGCAGCCCGTTTTCATCGCAGTGAAACAGAAAAAATTCGCACTCCGGCCCCACTTCAAACCGATAGCCCATATCCGCCGCCTCCCGCAGCGCCCGCTTTAGAATATAGCGCGGGTCGGCTGCAAACGGCCGTCCATCCGCATCGCAGACATCACAAATCAGCCTTGCGACTTTTCCCTGCTGCGGCCGCCACGGAAAAATTTCAAATGTTGTATAATCGGGATGCAGATACAGTTCCGCTTCTCCGTCCTTTCCCATCGCCTCCAGCGCCGAAGCGTCAAACGCACAGCGATGATCCAGCGCTTTTTCCAACTGACTTGCCGTCACGGCAATATTTTTAAAACACCCCAGAAGATCCGTAAACTGCAGACGGATAAACTCCACATCCTCATCGCGTACCAGATTGATGATGTCCTCTCTTGTATATTGTTTTGTGTGATGATCCATAATAATCGTCCTTTCCTGTATGATTAAGAATCGCGCCTGCGCGATTCTCTGCGGGCTGCGCAGTTTGCTTTTATCATATGGAGGTTTCCCATATGATAAAAAGGCATTCTTACCCTCTCAGTAAGAACACCTTTGTCCTGTCTGTTATCATAGCAATTTATGGATGGGGTTGTCAATAGCGGGATGGAATAATGTCACAGCGAACGCATGGATTGTATGTTCCTCCAATATACAGGAAAGAAAACTGACTTCCAGTTTATCGGTCTGATGAAAAGCTAAAACAGGGTGGCGGTAACAGGCGTTCACTATCCCATATCATAAAATTGCAGGCATATTCCCCCGTCCCCGCTAATACATTATACAAAGTAAAATGGAAACGGGGATATTATTATGAGTTCCAGAACCAAAATCGTCGTCCTTCACCTGAAGGAATTACTGTATACCGGGATATTCCTTGTCCTCGGCGTTCTCTTTATCGTATTGCTTGTCATTATGTTCCTGCCGGATCAGAAAAAACAGGATAAGGGCAGCGCGCAGGCGGAAAACGCCTACATACCCGGCATCTATACCACTTCCATACAGCTCGGCGGAAGCACGGTCGATATTGAAGTGGTCGTCGATGAGAATCAGATCAACGCGGTGCGCCTGCAAACGCTGGACGAGGCGGTCGCCACCATGTATCCGCTGATTGAACCCTCTTTTGACGAACTGGCCCGGCAGATCGAAACCAATCAGTCTCTGGAAGGCATTTCCTATTCCGACGATAACCGATACACCTCCATGCTGCTGTTAAACGCCATCTCCCAATCGCTGGAAAAGGCGGCATCCGGTACAAATACGGAAGACGCCGCCAGCCCTGTGGAATAATATAATTTATGACAGACTTTCCAGTTCTGCCTGCCAGGCAGCCATGCACGCGTCCGAGGGCATGCGCAGATCCCCCCGGGGAGAAACCGCCACGCTTCCGACCTTCGGCCCGTCCGGCAGACAGGAGCGTTTGAATTGCTGCGAGAAAAATCTGCGGTAAAACGTCCGCATCCACTGCAGGATCACCGCATCCGTATACTGTCCGGCAAACGCCTGCTTCGCAATCCGGTACAGCTTTGCCGGCGGGAAACCCGCACGCAGCATATAATACAGAAAGAAATCATGCAGTTCATACGGACCGACCAGATCTTCTGTCTTCTGCGAAATGTTACCCTACACTGGAGGCAGGAGTTCCGGGCTCACCGGCGTATCCAGAATATCCGTCAATACGCTGCTCAACTCC
>CATLGN010000096.1 GCA_949935685.1 uncultured Lachnospiraceae bacterium
GTTCCTATCTGATCAATCTGGGTTATATTAAGGCTGTGAATGGGAACTGTGTCGTGACGAAGAACGAACACAGTATTCCGGTGTCACGGAAACGGCGCAATGAGGTCAGAGATGCCTGGATGGGCTATCTGGCTCAGGCGGAGGCAGCGGCTTCCGCTTCGGATGTGCCGGCGGCGGTTTCCGTTGAAAAGCCGGAACGTTCGGAAGGCTTCTGGCGGATTCTGCTGGTGGATGACGATCCGGACGACCGAGGCTTCTGGGCGGATATTCTGCGATGCCATGGCTGCGAGGTGCGTCTGGCGGAGAATGGCGAGGATGCGCTTGCGGCGGCGGCAGATGAACCCTGTGACTGTGTGCTGCTGGATGTGATGATTCCCGGAGAGGACGGGTTTTCCATCTGTGAAAAGCTGGGTAACATGACACACGCGCCTGTTATTTTTCTGAGCTGTCTGACAGAACCGGACAGTCAGGTGGAAGGATTTGCAGCCGGAGGCATTGATTATATTACGAAGGACACGCCTGCCGAACTTTTCTGGGCGAAAGTGGAGACGCGCATCAGACTGGCGACGTTTGCCCGTACCCAGTCGCGTTATGGACCGCTGCTTCTGGATCTGACGGAGCGTAAAGTGTTCGTTGACGGAAAAGAACTGTCTTTGACTTCCATAGAATTTGACATTTTATGGCAGCTCTCGGAGCGCGCGGAACACATTTTTACACCGAGAGAGATTTTTGATCTGGTCTGGGGCGACCAGTTTTGGGATGGCGGACAGACGGTGCAGATACACATGTCGCGGCTGCGGCGCAAGCTGGAAAAGGCGTGGGGAGCGCATCATTTTATTGAGACAGTCTGGGGACAGGGCTACCGCTTTGTTCCGATGAATTGATGATTTCACAGGAAGAGAAAAGTATGTGCATGAAACGGCGAAAAAACTGGTGGCAGCCGCTTATTGTTCTGACCGTATTGGCGGTCTTTTTTACTTTACTGTTTTACGCAGACAATAAATATCAGACGCCTCCGCCCTACGGAAAATCCGGCGTGATAGAGTTGCGCCCGGCGGATCTGGAACGAGGCAATCCTGTTTTCCTGATAGACGGCTGGCTGCTCACCGATGAACGGGTGACGGACAGACCCACCTATATCGGAGAATTTTCCAGCCTTCAGCGGGGAGAAGCGTCGGTTTTGCCGCATGGGCGCGCGCGTTATCGGCTTACATTGCGCTATGACGGGGAACCGCGGATGGTGTCTGTGGATTTTCCGCAGCTCTCTCTGTGGTATGTCATTTCTCTGGACGGGACAGTGTATGCCCGCGGCGCGGGCAATGGCCGGATTACGTTTTTGCTGACAGAGGGAGAACATACCCTGACGGTGGAGACTTTGTCCAGGATGGGGTATTACAGCGGCATGTACTTTCCGCCTGCGCTGAGCACCGACGGGACGCTCCTGCAGGTGCGCTATGTGCAGAGCTTTGCGTATGCACTGGCATTTCTGCTTCCGCTGGCGCTGGCGGTTTTCACACTCTTTTTATGGCGGACAGGCGGGAGTCTCAGCCGCTGGTTTGGGCTGTTGTGCTGCTGCTATGCCCTCTATGTGTTTCGATATTTTGTATATCTTTTTGCCATGCCGGTGATGTGGTATTGGTTCCAGATACAAAGTCTGGCGCTGTATTGTCTGTGCTTTTGTGTGATGCAGATCACCGTTTTGGCTTCCGGCGCGGCATGCAGCAGAGCGTGGCGGTGGCTGCGGGGCGTTTTGGCGGCTTTGTCTGTGATTCTGTCGACATTGTGTCTGCTGATTCCGATCGTTCCATGGGCTGTTTTCCTCCACGGCAGGCTGACCGATCTGTATTATATTGTTACCTTTTGCGGCGCGGTTTTTTTTGCTGTGCAGGGGATGGCGGCGCAAAACTGGGAGAGCCGATATACGCTGACCGGCTGCGCTGTGTTTGGAGCGGGATTGTTTGCAAATCTTTTCTATTCCAATCGATTCGAGCCGATTCGCTTTTTCTGGCAGTTTGAGTGGTGCGGCCTTTTTCTGGTAGCGCTGTTTGGCGCTATGATGGTGTCGCGCAACCGGCGCATTTTGCGGGAGAACGATATGCTCACCAACCATCTGGAGGAGCAGGTAAAAATACGCACGGAGGAAGTTACGCAGCTTTTGAATGAGCGCAAAGCCTTTTTTTCCGATATGGCCCATGATTTAAAGGCGCCGGTATTTGCCACCCAGTCTTTTATCAGAGCGATTCGCAGGAGCGGCGTCGGTGTGGACAGAGAGCTGCAGCGGTATCTTGATCTGGCGGAGGCAAGACAGTGGGAAATGGCCCGGCGTCTTCAGGGACTTTCGACGATCAATGCGCTGGATAAAATTGACGGGGAACGGGTTCGGGTGTCTGTCCGGGAGCTGCTCTCAGAGATTTATGACACCTATCATGGAGAGGCCGAGGTGCAGTCCGTGTATTTTTTTGTGGAGCCGCCCGATGTGGATATATATTTGACGGCGCAGCCGGAAAAGCTTACCATCCTCTTTGAAAATCTGATTTACAATGCGCTCAGGGCCACGCCCTGTAACGGGAAAATCACAATATCGGCATGGGCCGGGAATGACAATATCGGTATCGCTGTGGAAGATACCGGCTGCGGTATTCCCAGAGAAGAACTACCGCTTGTTTTCCGGCGGTTTTATGTGGGAGCAAATAACCGGGAGACGGGAACGGGGCTGGGATTGTATATTGTGCATGGAATTGTGCGCGAACTGGGCGGTACGATTCATGTTTATTCAAGCGTGGGCAAGGGGACGAGATTTGTCATGGAATTTCCACGGACTGCTTAAGGCAGATATGTCTGCAAGAAAAAGAGGGCTGCCGATTTTGGCATTTGATGCAAAATCGGCGGCCCTGTCTTTTTGACGATATGTCTGTGCTTATTTCGCGGAAAAAAGTCTGCGCAGCACATCTCGCATTTTTCCGACAATCCCTGTCGATGCGCCCGCGGCCGTTGCTTTTCCGGCAGCCAAAGCGATGCAGACGCCGACGGCGCCGATACCGATCACAATCGCCGCAGACGACGGGACGGGGGCTTCACGGTTTGGGGGCTCTGTTTCCACGTCCCGACGGATTTTTTCATCGGTCTTTGTTTTTTCTTCTTCGACAGATGACGACGGAGCGGGGGACATGACGGTTTCTGCGGGAGGCGTGTCCGGTGCGGTAATTCTTTCCGTAATGTCCGTTTCCGCCTCTGTCTCGTCCCTCACAGGAGAGATTGCCGTGTAAGGCTCCCCGGCAATGGTGTCTGCCGCGGTCTGCTCTACAACAGGAGCCTGTTCCCAGGTGTCGGGTTCGCCGGATGTATCATCTGCGGGAGCGGGCAGAACCGTCGACGTGTCCTGTAGAACCGGCATGTCTGCCGCCTGCTGCGTTCCGGAGCCGGATTCACGGCTGGCCGACGGTTCCGCTTCGTCTGACCGCTCCGGCTGCTTTTCCTGATTTTGGGGTAAATCCGGCCGTTGGCCGTCTGCCGTGCCGTCTGCCTGATTACCGGCGCCCGCGTTGCCCTCATTTCCGCCTGAACCGCCGACGTGCGGCAGATCGGGCGGGAGTTCATAGGTATCCGGCCATGCGAGGACAAGCTGTCGGCCGTCGTAAACGCCGCCTTCTATCTTCAGGCCGATAAAGAAGGGGATGGGTGTTTCTCCGGTTCCGGCGGCTGCGCAACAGGACCGGTATGGTTCCCGGTCGTTGCGCAGCACCAGCGTATAACCGCTGTTTGCGGTCGAAAGCTGTTCCCCGGCGGCGTTTAGAAACGGCAGATCGGGCAGCTGCGTCCATTCTGTTTCGCCTTTGGAAAGCGTATATGCCCGGATGGCTGTTGCGCCGGTCGGTTTCAGATCAAATGCTATTTCCAGCCCGTCCCGATTGGCCCGCAGCGCTCCCGTGGGATTTCCGTCTTCGGGGAGAACATTTAAAATAAGTGTGACTTCGTCTGTCGAGCCGTTTTGATTCAGGCTGAGTGGTTCATCCAGACGGAATGTGTCAAACGGCGTCTTGAGCAGCGTGCCGCGGGGAACGACAATTTCTTCGGCGGCGTCCGTGACCGTTACGCTTTTTCCGGCGGTGAGAGAGCGCGCGGGCAGCGGCTTCCATGTTACGGGACAGTCTGTCACGGTAATTGCGACAGCCTCGATTCCCCTGTAGATTGGGACTTCAACGGGGAGCGTATCCGGTAAAAGGGCAGATATATCTTCCGGCGTGGCGTCTGCGTTTACGGTGATCTGGTATCTGGCATAGATCCGGTATGGTCTCAGATCACGGATCTTAACGGAAGGAGCGAAGCTGGCCGTCAGGGTCAGCTCGTCGGGAACCGGTACGGGGTCATTGTGTTTTATGGTTGCCGTCTGGCTGTCATAAGTCGTTCCGTCATCCCGGGTAAGGCGCAGTTTCAGATAGAAGCGGTCCAGTTCTCCGGCGAGGTAACTTTTCAGTGGTTCCTGGTTGGCATTGAGACAGGTCTGATTTTGCAGTTCCGACAATTGGTCTGCATCTTCCGTCCCGAGCCATCGCAGATCCCAAGTATAGAAGGGGCAGTCCTGCCAGATTTTCCCGTCCAGAGAATACATTGGCCAGGCGAGGCTGGTATCCGGCGGGAATTCCGTAAAAGTTCCTTTTAAAAGGCATCCCTGTCCTGTCCATTCTGTGTATACGTGAAATGCGGGCGCTTCCTCAGCCGGGACGGCGTTCTGTGCGGCCGGTTCGTCAGGTGACGCGGCCGGTTCATCGGGTGACGCGGCCGGTTCATCGGGTGACGCGGCCGGTTCGTCGGATGACGCGGCCGACTGTTTCGTCGTGCCGGCTTCTGTTTCCGCATCGGATTCATGCGCTGCGCTTTGTTCTGTTACCGTGTCGGGTTCTTCTGTCGGTTCTTCTGATTCCTCCGTTTCCTCTGATTCCTCCGTTTCTTCTGATTCCTCTGTCTCGTCGGTTTCCTCCGGTTTTTCTGTCACCGTTTCCTCCGTTTGCCTGTTTTCCTCCGGTAATGTGTCGGCGTTTACCGTCAACGCCGGAAAAAGACCGGATAGTATAAACAGGACGGCCGCGATGACCGCCAGTTTTTGCTGTATTTTCATTGATATATACTCCTTTTCACAGATTTATCCTGCTGTTTTTTCACAGTCGCAGATTACCGTTCGCGCAGTTTCGGTTACATTTTGCGCCGTCGCCGGTTTTGAGGCCTGCATTATGTGATACATTTAGCATACGAAATCGTTATGTCAAGGTATGATTATTGTAATAAGAGCCGGTTATGGTGTCAAGTGCAACCGGCTCTGTGCGGCGGAAGAGAATACATGCTATGGAAGGAGTAAGGATTTTTTTATGGTAAAAATTGCATATTGTGACGACGATTTGTCGGCGTTGCGGGAGACTGCGGCTTTGCTGGACAAATATCGCGCGAAAAACAGTCGGGAGATAGCATATACCGCTTTTCACAGTTCACTGGAATTGCTGGCCGGAATCGAACGGGGCATGCGTTTTGATATTCTGTTTCTGGATGTCATTATGCCGGGGGAAGACGGAATCAGCGCGGCCAAAGAGATCCGGCAGTATGACAAAGTTGTAAAAATAATATTTTTAACGTCGTCTTCTGAATTTGCAGTACAGTCTTATACGGTTGATGCGTATTTTTATCAGATCAAACCGATCTGGGAGGAGGGCTTTTTTCGTCTGATGGATTCGGTTATCTCCGAGTGCGAAAAGGAGGAGCAATGCAGTCTGATTTTGCGCTGCAAGAGCGGAATTACACGGATCGATCTGGACAGACTGGAATACTGTGAAGTGACCGGACGCACATTATTGTTTCATATGGAAAACGGAACGGTGTTGGAAAGTGTCGGAAGCTTGGATGAATTGTGCGGCAAACTCATTGCGTATGAGAACTTTCTGCGTCCACACCGGTCGTTTTTGATCAATATGGAGTATATTCAGAGCATTTCCTATAAAGCGATCATGATGGACAGTCTCGTGCAGATTCCCATTCCGCATGGAAAATGTTCGGAAATCAAAAATACATATCTTTCTTATGCGTTTGACAAAAAGCAGGTTTTTATATCATGAACGGCATTGCTATGCTGAATCTTTCCGCCGTGGGTATTTTTGGCGCGGTTTTATCCGCTGCGTTCAGCGGCACTTTGTGGACGCGCCGAAAGCGTCTCATTCTGGCGGGCGGTCTGGCTGCAATTCTCATATTGCAGGGGGTACTCCGGCTTTTTGTCGGATTGCCTGTGATTGTGCGGCTTTATCCGGTTATCACACATCTTCCGCTGGCTGTCATACTCTGCGTACTCAGTAAAAAATATCTGTGGTCGTTTATCTCTGTTCTGACAGCGTATCTTTGCAGTCAGAACCGGCGGTTGCTGGCATAGCTGGCGGTGGCAGTGTTATCCGGAGGTCCGCTGATGCAGATTGTCATGG
>CATLGN010000097.1 GCA_949935685.1 uncultured Lachnospiraceae bacterium
ATTGTAACGCAGGACAGATAAGGAGGAAAGTGTATGACAAACGAACAAATGTTACGTCACGTTGATCACACACAGTTGAAGCCCTTTGCGACATGGGCGGACATCGAAAAATTATGCGAGGAGGCGATTCGGTACCAGACGGCTTCCGTCTGCGTGCCGCCGGCTTATATTAAGAGGATTGCGGATCAATACGGGGATAAGGTCAATATCTGCACCGTGGTGGGATTTCCCCTGGGATACAGCGTAACGGAGGCAAAGAAGGCGGAGATCCGGGAAGCGCTGGCGGACGGCGCCAATGAGATCGATATGGTAGTCAATATCAGCGATGTGAAGAATCATCTGTATGATAAAGTGGAAGCGGAGATCCGGACACTGAAAGAGGCATGCGGCAGCCATATTTTGAAAGTCATTGTGGAAACCTGTTTTCTGACGGAAGAAGAAAAGATTGCCATGTGCGAAGCCGTGACAAAGGCGGGCGCGGACTATATCAAGACATCGACAGGCTTCGGCACGGGCGGCGCCACGATGGAGGATGTGCTGTTATTCCGCGCGCATATCGGACCTGATGTAAAGATCAAGGCGGCAGGCGGCGTTAAAACCAGAGAGGATATGGAAGCGTTTCTGGCGAACGGATGCGACAGAATCGGAACATCTTCCGCAGTCGGCATTCTGAACGGCGGCGCGGCGCAGGGATATTGAGCAGGCGTGGACAGGAAAAGAAAAGGGGCCCATATATGACAGACAAAAAAGTGATCAGGCAGCGGCTGCGAATGATGCGGACTGCCATGCGGGAGGCGGGACTGGACTATTATCTGGTGCCGACGGCGGATTTTCATAATTCCGAATATGTCAGCGATTATTTTAAGGAGCGGGAATATCTTTCCGGTTTTACCGGTTCCAACGGCACGCTGGTGATTTCTGCGGAGGAAGCCGGGCTGTGGACGGACGGGCGGTATTTTCTGCAGGCGGAGCGGGAGCTGGCGGATACGGGAATCCGTCTGTTCCGCATGCAGGAGGAAGGCGTACCGGACATCTGCACATATCTGAAACGGAATATGTGGGAGGGACAGACGCTGGGATTCGACGGCAGGGTGGTGACGGCGGCGTTCGGAAAACGGCTTGAGCAGGCGCTTGCGGAGAAAAAGATCCGCATTGCTTATGAACGGGACGTTGTGGACACGATATGGCCGGACCGTCCTGCATTCCCCTGCAGCAGAGCGGAAACCGTACCGGAGGCATATTGCGGGAAAAGCACGGTGGAAAAGCTGGCCGAAGTCAGAAAGAAGATGAAAGAGGAGAAGGTATCCGCTTTTTTCCTGAGCCGTCTGGATGATCTGATGTGGCTTTTTAATCTGCGGGGCGATGACGTGCGGTACAATCCGGTGTTGATGTCATATGGGTTTATTACGGAGACGGATGCCTGCATCTTTCTGCAGGCGGGAGCGCTGCAGCGGGAAACACTGGACGGTATGCGGTGCGCCGGCGTCGGAATCCGGGATTATTTCAGCGCCGGCTCTTTTTTGCAGGAATATTTTCTGAGCGGACAGCGCGCCGGCGGGACGGTTTTGTACGACTGCGAGCAGGTAAACTATGCGATGTTTCGGATTTTCCGTGCGTACGGAAACTGCAGGGAAGCGGCGAATCCCACAGAGCTGCTGAAAGCGGTGAAAAATGAAACGGAGCTTTCCTATATCCGCAGCATTTATCTGAAAGACAGTGTGGCCGTGACGAAATTTATTTACTGGATTAAACGGGCGGTTACAGAAGGGACGGTAACGGAATGCAGCGCGGGCGCTTATCTGGACGAGCTGCGGCGGGGGATTCCCGAATTTCTGAACGTTTCGTTCCCGACGATCAGCGCCTATATGGAAAACGCGGCCATGATGCATTATGAGGCCCGGGAGGACGCCTGCAGTACGCTGGAAGCGGACGGGATGCTGCTTGTGGACTCCGGCGGTCAGTATCTGGGCGGCACGACGGATGTTACGAGGACGATCGCGCTCGGAGCGGTTTCACAGGGCATGAAGGAGCATTTTACGGCGGTTGCCGTCGGCATGCTGCGGTTGGCCGACGCCAGATTCCTGTACGGCTGTACCGGCCGGAACCTGGATATTCTTGCCCGGGGACCGCTGTGGGACAGAAATATGGACTATAAATGCGGAACGGGACATGGCGTGGGCTATATGCTGAACGTACACGAGGGGCCGCAGAATATCCGCTGGCGGTATCGGGACGGCGCACGGGAAGCCGTTCTGGAAGAGGGGATGATCGTGACGGATGAACCCGGCGTTTATCTGGACGGCCGGTATGGTATCCGTACGGAGAATGTATTGGAAGTGAAAAAAGGGCTCAAATGCGACGACGGTCAGTTTATGCATTTTGCGCATCTTACATTTGTGCCCATTGACAGAGAGGCGATTTTGCCGGAGCAGATGCCGCCGCGGGAGCGGGAGTCGCTGAACCGGTACCATCGGACGGTTTATGAGAAAATCTCCCCGTATCTGACGGAGGAAGAACGGGCGTGGCTGGCGGAGGCTACCGCGGAAGTGTAACAGGTTATGTCCGCAGAGTCCGGACAGAAAAATCGGGCAAGAGGTAGTGCATGCGGGAATCCGGACGGGCATTGCCTTTGCCGTGCCGGACTGCGGGCATAAACGGTTCTAAGCGGTTTATTTTCCGGTTGTGGCAGGTCTGCAACCGGCCTCCATGCGCCATCCGGGCGCAGGTCGGCCTTTTCCGGGAATCCATTCCCGAAAATTGCAGGGTACTGATAAACCGCTAAGAACCGTTAATGCCCTCCGAAGGCACAGCAAAAGCAATGCCCGTCCGGATTCCCTGAGCACTATGGTGAAGCGATTTTTGCGTCCGCATTCTGTCGGAAGCGCGATTGAACTCGGAATACAATTTTATGTATTGGATGCCTGACAAACACATTATTTTATTCAAAAGCATGTTTTAAGGGACGGAAAAATCTGCAATGCGTATATGTTCCGGTGAGGACGGACACTCCCGGCTTTGTGCCTTCGGAGGGCATTAGCGGCTCTTACGGCTGCGCCGCCGCCTGCAATTCCCGGACAGGGAGGTCCGGGGAAGGCCGACGTGCGCCTGGACGGCGCATAGAGGCCGGTTGCATGCCTGCCAATATCCATTGCCGCAGCCGTTAGAACCGCTTATATCCGCAGTCCGGTACAAAACCGGGAGTGCCCGTCCTCACCGGAAAGCAATATGGTTGTCAGCATTTTCCTGAATTGATTATTGACTTTTTCCCGGGCTTTTGAGATAATATTCAGGATAGAACCGGAAGGTATCTGTCCCGGATTTGCGGAATCTGCGGACATGATATGAAATATACATTAATTATATAAGGAGGACGTAATATGTCAACGAAAGCGTATTATCCGTTAAATGAGATCGGTGCCGGAAAACCGGGTTTTTCCAAAACGCGTTCCATCATCGAAGCTGCTTTTTACGGAAACAACGTGGTAAAGGTCAACACATTAAAAGAAGCTTATGAATTAGCAAAAAATTCTCCCGGAACTGTTGTAACGGACATGCCCGTTTATCATGGAGAAGAATTTGGTCTGGAAAAAGATGCAAAGGTTCTTTTATTTAATGACGGCGCCGTAACGGGACGTTATGCAGCGGCACGCCGCATCAAAGGCGAACCCGGCGTAGACGAAGCAAAGCTGGATAAAGTGGTTATGGATGCGGTTTATGAGACGCGCTGGAAAACGCTGTATCATGCGGAATGCTTTATCGGCCTTGATCCGGAATTTATGGCAAAGGCACATCTGCTGATTCCGGAAGGAGAAGAAAACATCCTGTATAACTGGATGCTGAACTTCCAGTATATGTCCGACGAATATGTAAAGATGTATAAGAAATCCAAACCCATCGGCGAAGGCAAAGAGCCTGACATCTATATTTTCTCCGATCCGCAGTGGGCGCCGCATGACGCACCGGATGTAGATTACAGTTGCCTGAGCGATCCGCTGACACTGTGCTATTTCGATACAAACCAGAACTGCGCCGCAATTCTCGGTATGAGATACTTCGGTGAGCATAAGAAGGGTACGCTGACCATGGCATGGGCGCTTGCTAACAGAAACGGTTATGCTTCCTGCCACGGCGGACAGAAAGAGTACACGCTTGCCGACGGTTCCAAGTTCGTTGCTTCCGTATATGGTCTGTCAGGTTCCGGAAAGTCCACACTGACGCATGCAAAGCACGGCGGCAAATATCCGATTACCGTTCTGCATGACGATGCATTTATCATCAATACCGACACCTGTTCTTCCGTAGCGCTGGAGCCTACTTATTTTGACAAGACAGCGGACTATCCGACAGGATGCCCTGACAATACGTATCTTCTGTCCGCACAGAACTGCTCCTGCACACTGGATGAGGACGGCAAGCTGCAGCTTGTGACAGAAGACATCAGAAACGGCAATGGCCGTGCGATCAAGTCTAAATTATGGTCCCCGAACCGTGTGGATAAGATTGAAGCTCCGGTAAATGCGATCTTCTGGATTATGAAAGATCCTACGATTCCGCCGGTACTGAAATTAAAAGGTTCCGCGCTGGCTTCCGTTATGGGCGCTACGCTGGCTACCAAGACTTCTACCGCAGAGCGTGTTGCAGCAGGTACGGATATGAACGCACTGCGTATCGTACCGTATGCAAATCCGTTCAGAACCTATCCGCTTGTACATGATTATGACAAGTTCAAGAAGCTGGTAGAAGAGAAGAACGTAGCATGCTATATCGTAAATACAGGCGATTTCATGGGCAAGAAGGTAAAACCGGCCGATACGCTTGGCATTCTGGAAACCATTGTGGAAGGAAAAGCGAATTTCGAGAAATGGGGCCCGTTCGAAGACATCGAGATCATGAACGACTGGTCCGGTAAGACAGGCGACTTTACGCCCGATTTAAACGACAAGGATTATGTGGCAGCGCTGAAGAACGCTATGCAGAACCGTGTTGACGCTGTGGAGGGCTTTGCAACAAAGAAGGAAGGCTATGACAAACTTCCGGATGAAGCATTGGAAGCAGTTAAGAAACTGGTAGACGCTCTGAACTAATAAGCAGAAACAGGAAAGAGAGAACAGGCAGGGAGATCATTTCCCTGCCTGATTTTGTCACAGGGGAGATTCCTGCGGATTCCATGATGGAAAGGAGGTTACGATGTCCGTATCACTTTATTATACCGCAAGGCGGTCAACGCCGATAACGCAAGAGGAACGGGATCGCTGCGATGAGATTGCAGAGCGCTACGACAGGCAATATCCGTTTGGGGAATTGTATGAAGGCTTTTGCATCTATGATTGGGAAATGGGAAAAGAGGAAAAAGATGTCATTCTGGACGGCGCCACAAAGCTGCCGCCGGATGACGACACAGAACATTGCATGCATATTTTGGAATGGTGGCTGGAGTGTCTGACAGCGCTGAATGATGCGCTTGTCGGTGCACAGTGGGAAGTGCATTTTGACGACATGGATTTTACCTGGTCTGCGGAGGAACATTGCTTTTTGCCGGATATGGCAAATTGAAAAATCTGCTTTTATCGCAGTTCTGTGATACGGTTTGTCGCATTGATTTTTTTGATCTGCATATTGTAATTTTCAGAACGATTGGGTATAATGTTAGTAACCTCAGGTGTGGATCAAATTCCTGTTATTTTTGAACCTACATTTACTTTAAACGGGATTCCTATATCGCCGGATTAATGTCAGGCCTTCATTGCGCAGAGGAAGACAGGCATCCGTGCTGCGGTCACCCACCTGGCGAAAGCTAGGAGTCAAAAGACAGGAACCACATTTTGGGGATACGGAAGATAAAAGGCAGTTGCAAAACGCAACTGCCTTTTTTTCAGTATGTCTTTTGGGAGGAAATATGGAAAAAAAGATGCGTATGTGGCTGAAAGCGTGTCTGATCATAGCGGGGCTTTTATTTTTCTGCTTTCTCGCGGGAAGGCGGGAGCAGGAGCGGGGCGTGGACTATGAGAAGGAGGCGCGGATCAGACAGTACAAGACGGATGAAAGTGTTGCGGAGCTGGAGACAACACTGTTGGCATACGGTGAGATGATACGGGAGGGAGCAGCGCAGGAAGAAGCGGAGGCAGAGACGAAAAGAATACTGACGACAGACGGTCTTTTTACATATGAGACTGCGGAGGCGGAAGCGTGCCTTTATCGACGGGTGACAGCCTATATCCGGGATGGCGTGATACTGGACGTTGTGGAAGCGGCGGAGCAGGAAGAAACCGTACTGCCGAACGTATGGATCAGCGAAGTGGAAGAAGAACAGGTGTTATGTTATTTGTCGGGCACGTTGTTTGCCATGCCATATCAGACGCAGCGCGATAATCGGGAGCAGGTGGCGGATATTGTGCTGCAGGATGGAACCGTTCGTTCCTGTCGCTTTAAAAAGGAAAAG
>CATLGN010000098.1 GCA_949935685.1 uncultured Lachnospiraceae bacterium
TAAGAAGCATGGAACAGTTTAATGAAGAAAGGATGATACTTAATATGAAAAAACTTGGATTGATATTAGGTATGATTGTTTGTATCTTTTGTCTGACGGCCTGCGGTTCCACAACGGAAAGTGAAAATACTCCCAAACTGGGAATCTCGGAGGAAGAACTGAATGCGTATGCGGATCAGGTCGTAAACGACATTAACTCTGTGGTGCTGAACGGTATGCAGGCACAGTTCAGTGCGGACAATGTGATTGCCGCCGCGCTGACGAGTTGGGAATCCGCACAGGAAGATATGGGCACATTCCAGAATATCACCGGACATGAGACGGAAATCAGCGAAGATTCCGCGACCGTTGTCGTACAGATCAGCGGTACGATCCGTGATGCGGAAGTGGAGATTCTGTTTGATGAAAATCTGGCATTGGTGGCCATTACGACCAATGTACAGTACAGCTTCGGAGAGCTGATGACAAAAGCGGCTATGAATACGGCAATCGGTATGGGCACCGTGTTTGTCGTATTGATTCTGATCAGTGTGATTATTTCAGGATTCGTTTATATTCCGAAGATACAGGCAAGCTTCAGCGGAAAGAAAAAGACGGCAGAGACGACACAGGAAGCGCCGAAAGCGGCGGCTCCCGCAGTGCCGGTTGTTGAGAGTGAAGAAGAATTATCAGATGATCTGGAGCTTGTCGCAGTCATTGCAGCGGCAATCGCGGCCAGTGAGGGCGCGGCTTCCACAGACGGGTTTGTGGTAAGGAGCATCAGAAGAGCAAATACGAATAAATGGCAGAGAGCCTAATGAACAGGAGGAAATAGAAATGAAAAATTATACCATTACCGTAAACGGAAACGTATATGACGTTGTAGTAGAAGAAGGCGCATCGACAGGCGCACCGGCGGCTGCACCGAAGGCAGCTCCCAAAGCGGCGCCGAAGGCGGCGCCTGCAGCAGCGCCCAAAGCAGCGGGTGCAGCGGGCAGCATTAAAGTCGAAGCCGGTGCGGCAGGCAAAGTATTCAAAGTGGAAGCAAGCGTAGGGCAGGCGTTGAAGGCCGGTGATCCCGTCGTTATCCTGGAAGCCATGAAGATGGAAATTCCGGTTGTCGCTCCTTCGGACGGTACGGTAGCAAGCATTGATGTGGCAGTGGGTGATCCCGTTGAGGCAGGCGCTTTACTTGCGACATTAAATTAGTTACAGCCTGATAGATGAGAACGACAACAGGAGGTCGATAAAATGTCTTATATAGCAACAACATTAGACAATCTGGTACATCAGACGGCATTTTTCAACCTGTATTGGGGAAATTACGTCATGATTGTAGTGGCTTGTGTATTTCTTTATCTTGCTATTGCAAAAGGATTCGAACCGCTCCTTTTGACGCCGATAGCATTCGGTATGCTGCTGGTAAATATCTATCCGGATATTATGCTGCATGCCGCAGATTCTGCCAATGGCATAGGCGGTCTGCTGTATTACTTCTATGTATTGGATGAATGGGCGATCCTGCCGTCCCTGATCTTTATGGGCGTGGGAGCCATGACTGACTTCGGTCCGCTGATCGCGAATCCCAAGAGCTTTCTGCTCGGTGCGGCAGCGCAGTTCGGTATTTTTGCAGCATATTTCGGAGCGATCGGAATGGGCTTTAATGACAAAGCGGCAGCCGCTATTTCCATTATCGGCGGCGCTGACGGACCTACCTCCATTTTCCTCGCAGGTAAACTGGGACAGACCACACTGCTGGGACCGATCGCGGTAGCAGCGTACTCTTATATGTCATTGGTTCCGATTATTCAGCCGCCGATTATGAAGCTGATGACAACGGAAAAGGAAAGAAAAATCAAGATGGGACAGCTCCGCCCGGTTTCCAAACTGGAGAAGATTCTGTTCCCGATTATCGTTACCATTGTTGTCTGCCTGATTCTGCCTACGACCGCTCCTTTGGTTGGTATGCTGATGCTTGGTAATCTCTTCCGGGAATCCGGTGTGGTAAGACAGTTGACGGATACGGCGTCCAATGCACTGATGTATATCGTTGTTATTCTGCTCGGTACTTCCGTAGGTGCGACCACAAGCGCGGAGGCGTTTCTGAACTGGGATACGGTATTTATCGTAATTCTCGGTCTGATCGCATTTGCATTTGGTACGGCGGCAGGCGTCCTGTTCGGCAAGATTATGTGCAAGCTGTCGGGCGGCAAGATTAATCCGCTGATCGGTTCCGCAGGCGTATCCGCAGTGCCGATGGCAGCCCGGGTATCCCAGAAAGTGGGTGCGGAAGCAGATCCGACCAACTTCCTGCTGATGCATGCCATGGGGCCCAACGTAGCCGGCGTTATCGGTACGGCAGTTGCAGCCGGAACATTTATGGCGGTATTCGGCGTATTCTGATATGCCTTATCTAACATTTTGACAGGAGGAAAATGGAAATTATGGAAGGAAAAAAACCAATTGGAATAATGGAAACGGTTTTGCGTGACGCGCATCAGTCGCTGATCGCAACGAGAATGCCCACCGATATGATGCTTCCCATCATCGACAAGATGGACAAAGTAGGCTACCATGCCGTAGAGTGCTGGGGCGGCGCGACATTTGACGCTTCTCTGCGTTTCTTAAAGGAAGATCCGTGGGAACGTCTGCGCAAGATCCGAGACGGCTTTAAAAATACAAAACTGCAGATGCTGTTCCGCGGGCAGAACATTCTCGGATACAGACCGTATGCGGATGACGTGGTAGACAGCTTTGTTGAGAAGTCTATTGCGAACGGTATTGATATTATCCGTATCTTTGACTGTCTGAACGACCTGCGCAACCTGCAGGAGGCGGTCAATGCCACCAATAAGATTAAGACAAGAGAAGGCCGCGGCCATGCACAGATCGCGCTTTCCTATACGCTGGGCGATGCCTACACGATGGAGTATTGGGTAGACATGGCGAAGAAGATTGAGGAAATGGGCGCTGATTCGATCTGCATCAAGGATATGGCAGGTCTGCTCGTTCCCTATAAGGCTTCCGAAATGATCGCAGCGATGAAGAGTGCGACCAAGCTGCCGATTCAGCTTCATACACATTATACATCCGGCGTGGCTTCCATGACCTATTTGAAAGCGGTAGAAGCCGGTGTGGATGTAATCGACTGTGCGATTTCTCCGTTTGCGATGGGAACGTCACAGCCGGCAACGGAAGTTATGGTTGAGACCTTTAAGGGAACACCGTATGATACGGGTTACGATCAGAGCATTCTGGCGGAGATCGCCGATTACTTCCGTCCTTACAGAGACGAGTGCCTTGCAAGCGGACTTCTCAATCCGAAGGTTATGGGTGTGGATATTAAGACGCTGCTGTATCAGGTACCGGGTGGTATGCTGTCCAATATGGTGAGCCAGTTGAAAGAGCAGAACGCGGAAGACAAATATTACGATGTGCTGCGCGAGATTCCTGCCGTACGGAAGGATCTGGGCGAGCCGCCGCTTGTTACCCCTTCTTCTCAGATCGTGGGTACACAGGCCGTGTTTAACGTACTGATGGGCGAACGCTATAAGATGGCGACCAAGGAGACCAAAGCGGTGCTCCGCGGTGAGTATGGCCAGACTGTAAAACCGATGAATCAGGAAGTAATCGACAAGGTTATTCCGGGCGAAAAACGCATTACCTGCCGTCCGGCCGATCTGATCGAAAACGAAATGGATAAGCTGGAATCCGAGATGAAGGAATGGAAGCAGCAGGATGAGGACGTATTGTCCTATGCGCTCTTCCCGCAGGTGGCAACCGATTTCTTCAAATATCGTCAGGCACAGCAGGAAAAAGTTGATCTGACCCAGGCGGATACGAAAAACGGCGCTTATCCGGTTTAAGTAATATTGAAAGTGAATTAAGAGAAACAGGTGGAAACGCCGGAGGATGGGATCCTCCGGCGTTTTTGCACAATCTGGGACGAAAAGGGAGACACAGCAGACAGGGAATCGTCGAAAATAAAACAGAAATATCATGCCTGAAAAATGATGCAGTTTTGATGCAAGGAGGGCGTATCATAGACAGAGACATATGGGACAGGGATGGCATCGGAGGAATAAACGGTTATGTGGGGAAGGGAAAATGGAAATGGGGTACGAAAGAAAGCGACTATGACAACAGTGGTAATGTTGCTGTTGTTTTTTACCCTTTTGACAGGGAGGGAAAGGTATGGGCTTTTGGGAAAGAGGCCGGTTACAGCGGAAAAGTGTGCGCTCCCGGAAGCATTGGTGTCAGAAGATGCGGTGCTGCACTGGGTTTCCCAAGAACAAATGGAAGACAGAGATACATGGCAGGACGAAGCAACGGGGCGTGAGGCGCAGCCGGACTATGTAGCGTTTGCTGATTTTGCGCCGATTCGGGTGGAAGACGACGGGCGTGCGCTGACGTATGATGAGCGGTATACCGGGTTGGTCTGCCGGCTGGGAGACGAGCTGTATGAACGGAAAGACATTGTGCAGGCAGACGGCAGTATAGAGGCGGAAAAGGTGCGCAGCACGGAGATCAATGGGGCATGGATTTCCGTTCCCCAATGGGTGAACCGGGCCTTTGGGGCATGTCATTTTGATGATTTTGGAAGATTGCTGATGTCGTCGGATACGGCTTCCTGGAAGCGGTTCGGGCTTCCGCTTTTGTCTGTGGGATTTTATGCGGACGGAAAGTGGGACAGTTGGGGAGACTGGGGATATATTGCGGGATCTGTCTGCCCGGAGCTGAATGAAGGGGTGGAGGCGGCGAGAGAGCGGATCTCACAGGGATACCTCCAGGAGCCGCTGGAGGAGTTCCTGATGCATTACCCGGAGATCGACCCGGCGCAGCGGAGCTATACGCTGGAGTTTACAGGGGGAGGCAGGGTACAGGGCGGCGCCGGCACGAGGTGGTGGGAGCTGTACTATGTCCTGACGACTACGGCGGAGAACGGGGAAGTGATTCATCTCGCCGACATTGTGGTCGATAAGCAGATTGATTCCGGGTATCTGACAAATTCCGGGGAAGTGATTTATATTCCGGCCACGAATGATGCCTGCTGCGATATTTATGCGGTTTCGGACAGCTATCCGGCCCTGGTGGAAGGCGCTTCGGGCGATACGGGGGAGGTTTGGGTCACGCAGATACCGGGTATGGATTTTACGGATGCGGAGCAGATTCGATCTTATGTGGAAGCGCAGGGCGGGGATTTTGATCTTTTGCTGCCGCCGGGTGTGGGGCGGGAGATTACATGGGATTGTCATAAGGAGCAGGGACACTGGTATGAGTATCTGATCTGGTCGGGCGTTGCGGATACCTATGAAATCACGCTTGCCATACCGATTATGGAAGAAGGCTCCGGTGGCTGGTATATGGCGTCACGGATTCGGAGAGAGTCCCGGAAAAAGGACGCCTGTTATCATACCTTGTCTGTGATCACGCAGACGTTCCATGCGTCGGATTATGTCCATGTGGTAAGAAAGGATGAGACTTTACTGGAAATTTATGAGAAGTATAAGCGGGAGGACGCGGAGGAAGGCGATTATGACCGGCTTTTGTATGTCAATGATATTCACAATGCGGATTTGATCTATGTGGGACAGGAGATCGCGATTCCGTGGGTGTGACAATACACGACAAATGCAAGAAGGAACAGGCTGTGAATGTTTCACAGCCTGTTCCTTCTTGCGTTTGCCGTGGAGTAAACCGTTGCTTTTGTTTGCAAGCGAAGGACGGTTTTGATATAATAAACGGTATTGATGGGAAGGAACAAACAGGGACGATGCTTTTGAAAAGCAAAGAGGGATAAATATTGTGAAATACGAAAAGGAAAAAGCCGATTTTTGCAAATGTTTAAGGGAATATATCTCTTTGTTAGCCGATCAGATCACGGCAAATGAAGAATGGACGGTCCGGGGATTTATCGATATTTTTAAAAATGTTTACACAATTTCCAATGATACAAAAATTATATCCAAAGTCCTCGAATTGCATCTGTTTCCTCATTTCTTGCGTTTTGCAGAACAAATTGGCTATGAAATAGAGTTGGCAACACATCAGAACTGGTATCCTGATTTGACGTTTATTCATAAAAAGAAACCGGATGTTAAATTTGCTGTGGATTTAAAAACCACATATCGCGACGAAGCGTATCCGGGATTTTGCAATGGCTTTACATTAGGGTCACATGGCGAATATTTTATTAACAGAAAAAGTACCAAAAATATTCAATATCCATATGACGATTATAGCGGACATTTTTGTCTGGGGATTATTTATACCCGTGCTGTTCTTGATAAACTTAGCGAGACGAAAATTTATAACATTGATTATATTGAGAAGATACCTGCCGTTATCCGGGATTTTACGTTTTTTGTTCAAGAAAAATGGCGTATTGCCAGCGATAAAGGAGGCAGCGGGAATACGGCAAATATCGGAAGCATTCAAAATATACACGAT
>CATLGN010000099.1 GCA_949935685.1 uncultured Lachnospiraceae bacterium
TGATCCCGAACCTGAAGAATTGTCGGCAGAAGATTATGCAAACCGGGAAATGACGGAAAAGCTGAATACGATGTTGGAAAAGCTTGACGAACAGGAACAGGAGCAGGCCGGCTTCCGGCAAAACGAGTCTCTGATTGAGTCGGATCCGGAGGCTGTTTTGTCTGCCGCGGCGGAGTCGGAAGTGGCGGCGCTGATGGCGGCGACAGAGACAGAGACGGCGGTACCCGTGGAACCGGAGCCGGCGGCAAAGACAGAGATGGCGGTGCCCGAGGAACCGGTGGAACCGGAGTCGGCGGCAGAGACGGCGCTTCCTGTTGAAGCGATGGAGCCGGAAGCAGGGGCAGAGACAGCGCTTCCTGTTGAAGCGCCGGAACAGGAATCGGAAGGAAAACCGGAACCGGCAGTGCCCGAGGAACCGGCAGCAGAACCGGTGGCAGAGAGCGAGAGCGGAGCCGGGATGGAACATGTGGCGGAGCCGGCGGCGGATGTGCCGGCGGAAACAGACAATAAAGGGGTGGAAGAAGTGCAAATGGATTGGAAAGTTGAGGGGGAAACAAAGATGGATACGATCGGCACAGCAGGAACAGAGATGGAAGCGGCGGCAGAGGCAACGCAGCAGCCGGTACAGGCAGAGGCTGCGGCGGCAGAGACGGCATCCGGGCGTACGGCCAATGATGAGGTTGCGGTGATTACCGCAAGCATGAAGATTACAGGCGACATGGTCTCCGACGGGTCGATGGATGTTGTCGGAACCGTGGAGGGCAATATTGATATTCTGGGTAAATTAAATATAACCGGTACGATTGTCGGAAATTCCAAGGCGATGGAAGTGTATGCCGAAAATGCCAGAGTGACCGGGGAAATCACGACCGACGGCAGTGTGAAAGTGGGACAGAGTTCCGTTATTATCGGCAATATTTATGCGACAAGCGCCGTCATTGCAGGCGCCGTCAAGGGTGATATTGACGTACAGGGGCCGGTTGTCCTGGATACGACAGCCATTGTTATGGGCAATATTAAGTCCAAATCCGTACAGATCAATAACGGCGCGATTATCGAAGGTATGTGTTCACAGTGCTATGCCGATGTGAACCCGACATCCTTCTTCGAATCGTTTCAATAAGGAGAGCGTTTGGGAGCGGATGAATTTATGATGCGGAGAATATTACTGAAGTTAAGCGGCGAGGCGCTGGCCGGCGATAAAAAGACCGGTTTTGACGAACCCACGGTAAGACGGGTGGCCCTGCAGGTCAGAGAACTGACGGAGGCGGGCATTCAGGTAGGGATTGTGATTGGCGGCGGCAATTTCTGGCGGGGGCGTACCAGCGAGAATATCGACAGGACGAAAGCCGATCAGATCGGAATGCTGGCGACGGTCATGAATTGTATCTATGTGTCGGAAATATTTCGCAGCACCGGTATGAAGACGAGTATTCTGACGCCGTTTGCATGCGGTTCCTTTACGAAACTTTTTTCCAAGGACCGGGCCAATAAGTATTTTGCGCACGGTATGGTCGTCTTTTTTGCCGGCGGTACGGGGCATCCGTATTTTTCAACCGATACGGGCGTGGTGTTGCGCGCCGTTGAAGTGGAGGCGGACGTGATTTTGCTGGCGAAAGCGGTGGACGGCGTATACGACGACGATCCGCGTACGAATCCGGCAGCCAGAAAATATGATGAAATTTCGATCGATGAGATTATCGCCGGCAATCTGCAGGTTGTGGATATGACTGCGTCCATTCTGGCGAGAGACAATAAGATGCCGATGTGGGTGTTCGGATTGCATGAAGAAAACAGCATTGTAAATACTGTGAAGGGGAATTTTCACGGGACAAAGGTTACGGTTTAGCGGGAGGAAAGGCTATGGACGAGAGAGTAAAAAAATATGAGGGGAAGATGCAGAAGGCCTATGATTTTTTATTGTCGGACTTTGCGACGATACGGGCGGGACGTGCCAATCCCCATGTGCTGGATAAGATACGGGTGGATTATTACGGGACGCCCACACCGATTCAACAGGTAGGAAACGTATCTGTCCCGGAACCGCGGATGATCCAGATCGCGCCGTGGGAGAAAAATCTTCTGAAGGTGATTGAGAAAGCGATTCAGACCTCCGACCTGGGCATCAATCCATCGAACGACGGCTCTGTGATTCGTCTTGTCTTCCCGGAGCTGACGGAGGAGCGCAGAAAAGATCTTGTAAAAGACGTTAAGAAAAAAGGGGAAGAAGGCAAGGTGGCAGTCCGCAATATCCGCCGGGATGGAAACGACTCGTTCAAGAAGCTTGCCAAAACCGAGGTGTCCGAGGATGAAATCAAGCAGCTTGAGGATGAGCTGCAGAAGGTCACGGATAAGTTTATCAAAGAGATTGATAAGGCAGTGGAAGAAAAATCAAAGGAAATTCTTACCGTATAAAAGTGTAGTCAGTACGAAAGACTAAAGGGGGCAGGCAGCGAATCTTGCCTCCCTTTCTGTTGTCATGCATCCGAAAAAGAGGAAAATCATATGGAAATACCGAATCATGTAGCGATTATACTGGATGGAAACGGCCGCTGGGCAAAGAGCAGAAATATGCCGCGCAATTACGGTCACGTGCAGGGCGCAAAGCAGGTGGAACTGATCTGTGAAAAAGCGTATAAGATGGGAATACAGTATTTGACCGTGTATGCGTTTTCCACAGAAAACTGGAGCAGGCCGAAAGAGGAAGTGGATGCGTTGATGAAGCTGCTGCGCAATTATATGAAAACCTGTCTGAAAACAGCGGAGAAAAATCGCATGTGTGTCCGGGTGATCGGCGATAAGACAAGGCTGGCGGCCGACATCCGGGAGCGGATTGCGGAGCTGGAGCGCGCCACGGTAGCTAACGATGGCCTGCATTTTCAGATTGCCATCAACTATGGTTCAAGAGATGAGATCCGACGGGCTGTCAGTCAGATCGGGGAAGAAATCCGTCAGGGAGATCTGCGCCCGGAGGATATTTCAGAGGAGCTGATTTCTGCGCATCTGGATACCCGGGGCATACCGGAGCCGGATCTGCTGATTCGGACCTGTGGAGAACAGCGGCTGTCCAATTTTCTGCTCTGGCAGCTTGCTTATACGGAATTTTATGTGACGCCTGTTGCCTGGCCGGATTTTGACGAAGTGGAATTGGGCAAAGCCATTGAAGCATACAATACAAGAGACAGACGTTACGGTGGCGTAAAGGAGGCTTAGTATGGGAAAGCGGATTGCAGGGGGCTTTGCCGTAGCGGTGCTTGCCATAGCGGCTCTTCTGGCCGGCGGTATTTGTCTGGCGGCGATACTGCTGCTGATTTCCTGTATTGCATACCGGGAACTGTGCAGGGCGACAGGGGTTTCGGCAGAGGGCCGTGTTCCCGGCCTGCTGGAGGGCGCGGGTTATGTGGGAATTATTCTCTACTATCTGCTGATCTGGCAGCACGGTTCGGGTCTTGGACCGATCGCCGGGGAGAGTATGGCGCTGCTTCTTTTCATGTTGCTGATCGGTGAGCTGATGCTGATGATGGCGGTTTATGTGCTGACGTTTCCCCGATACCGGTCGGAACAGGTGACGGCTGCTTTCTTCTGTATGATTTACGGGCCTGTCATGCTCTCTTTTATCTATTTGACGGAAAATCTGCAATACGGCGCTTATATCGTATGGATGATCTTTATCAGCTCGTGGGTCTGCGATACGTGCGCTTACTTTACGGGGGTGACATGGGGAAAACACCGGATGGCGCCCGTGCTCAGTCCGAAAAAGTCGGTGGAGGGAGCGATCGGCGGTGTGGCCGGCTCCGCATTGGCGGGCGTTGCGTATTCTTTTTTCCTCGTGGAAAAAGTGATCCCGAATCAGAGCGTTACCTGGGCGTTTGCCGTGATCGGCGGAATCGGCGCGGTGATTTCGCAGGTCGGTGATCTGGCGGCTTCCGCCATCAAAAGAGATCATGAGATGAAAGACTATGGAACATGCATCCCGGGTCATGGCGGTATTATGGACCGGTTTGACAGTGTGATTTTTACGGCGCCGGTCATTTATTTTATGGCACGGCTGTTAATAGGGGCTTAACAAATGAAAAAAATAGCGATTTTGGGATCAACCGGTTCGATCGGGACACAGACATTGGAGATTGTCAGAAAGCACAGAGACGAGATTCAGGTGACGGCGCTGGCGGCGGGCAGAAATGCAGCGCTGCTGGAGGCGCAGATCCGGGAATTCGGGCCAAGACTGGCGGTACTCTGGGACGAAGCGGTGTGCAGAGACTTGAAAGAGCGCGTGCGCGATCTGGATATAACGGTAGCTTCGGGCATGGAAGGGCTTCTGGAGATTGCCTCTATGGAGGATGCGGATGCGCTGGTGACAGCCGTTGTGGGGATGATCGGGGTGCGTCCCACGCTGGCAGCCATAGAACATGGCAAGGATATTCTGCTTGCCAATAAGGAAACGCTTGTGACGGCGGGGCATCTGCTGATGCCGCTTGCAAAGGAAAAGGGCGTCTCCATTCTGCCGGTGGACAGCGAGCACAGCGCGATCTTTCAGGCGTTGAACGGAGAGTGCAAAAACCGTATCCGCAAGATTCTTCTGACGGCGTCCGGCGGGCCGTTCCGCGGGAAAAAACGGGAGGAGCTGGCGGGTATGCAGGTGGAAGACGCCCTGAAGCATCCGAACTGGTCGATGGGACGAAAGATCACCATTGATTCGGCGACCCTTGTGAACAAGGGGCTGGAAGTGATGGAGGCGAAGTGGCTTTTCGGGGTGGATGCCGACCGGATACAGGTGGTGGTACAGCCGCAGAGCATCATTCATTCGATGGTGGAATTTGTCGACGGCAGTATCATCGCCCAGATGGGTCTGCCGGATATGAAGCTGCCGATTCAGTATGCGTTGTTTTATCCCGACAGAAGGCCAATGGAGCAGCCTTCGCTGGACTTTTATAAGCTGGCACAGATTACATTTGAGAAACCCGATACCGGGACGTTTGAAGGACTTGCGCTTGCTTTTGAAGCGATGAAAGCGGGCGGCAGCATGCCGACGGTATACAATGCGGCAAATGAGACGGCGGTCAACCTGTTTCTGGAACGGAAGATTTCTTTCCTGCAGATACCGGAGATCATTGCCTCTTGTATGCGCCGCCATTCGGTCATACCCAATCCGGATGTGGAACAGATTCTGGAGACAGAGCGGTGGACGGCGGAACTGGCACAGGCAGATGCGGCAGCGGGGAAGTGACTGTTATGTCCGCAGCCGGCCGAAAACGAAAATGTATTAGAAGGTGATAGATTGACGATCCTTATATTTATTCTGATAATCTGTATTATCGTAATATCCCATGAGATGGGGCATTTTTTGCTTGCCAAAGCCAATGGGATTACGGTAAAAGAATTTTTTGTCGGCATGGGGCCGACGCTCTGGTCTTTTACGAAAGGCGGGACAAAATATTCGATCAAGCTGTTTCCGGTCGGCGGCGCCTGTGTCTTTGAAGGAGAAGACGGCAAGGCCGACGAGGATGAAGACGGAGCGGCGCTTCCACTGTCTGCCGGCGCGTTTCCCAACGCCAATGTGTGGGCGCGGATTTCCACTGTTGTGGCGGGACCGGTTTTTAACTTTATTCTGGCATATCTGCTGGCGATTATTATTGTGGGAACGACCTATTCGGATATACCGGTTGTGCAGGATGTGATTCCGGGATTTGCCGCGGAGGAAGCGGGAATGCGCAGCGGCGACCGGATTGTGCGGATGGACGGCGAACGGGTTTATCTGGCGCGGGAAGTGAATCTGATCACGACGCTGCGGCAGGGCGAGACGATTACGGTGGAATATATCCGGGACGGCGAGACGCGGGAGGCGGTTCTGGCGCCGAAGCTGGATGCGGAGAGCGGTCGCTATCTGTTGGGTCTGCAGGGATACACGGAATATATCCGCTGTTCGCCGCTGGAGACATTCCGTTATGGATATTATGAAGTGCGCTATGGCCTGAAAGCCACAATTAAGAGCTTGCAGATGCTTGTGCAGGGAAAAGCGGATACCAATGAAGTCTCGGGACCGATCGGGATTGCCGTGCTGGTGGATGATGTGGCGGAGCAGACAAGGCCGTACGGGATCGGTGTGATGATTGTCAATCTGATGAATCTGGCGATGCTGCTTTCGGTGAACCTGGGCGTGCTGAACCTTCTGCCGCTGCCGGCGCTGGACGGGGGCCGGCTGGTATTTTTGCTGTTGGAGGTGGTGCGCGGCAAACCGATACCGCCGGAAAAGGAAGGCATGGTGCATCTGGCGGGATTTGCGGTGCTCTGCGGCCTGATGGTGCTGATTATGTACAATGATATTGTGAAACTGATTCACTGATAAGTGATAAAAAGGAGAAAATAATGCGCGTACACTCCGGTGTATACTGGTCGAAGGGCGCAGGACAGG
>CATLGN010000100.1 GCA_949935685.1 uncultured Lachnospiraceae bacterium
CGTCTGAATTTCCGTCACGGCAGACGTTACATCCACCAGCCGGGAGACGCGCTTATCCCGGGAAACCAGCTCTATCTGACCGTTTTTCAGGTTTTTCGGTCCTACGACCACCCGCACCGGTACGCCCAGCAAATCGGCATCGGCAAACATGGTGCCGGCGTGAACATCGCGGTCGTCATAGATCACCTCGACGCCCGCAGTCTGCAGTTCGTCATACAGTGTGTCCGCCGCCGCCCTGCATGCCTCCTGATCGGCGCGCATACAGCACAGATGAACCTGCCAGGGCGCGATTGTGATCGGCCAAATCGGGCCGTTTTCGTCATGCCTTACCTCGCATACCGACGCCGCCAGACGGCCGACACCGATACCGTAACATCCCATAATCGGGTTTTTCACGGAACCGTCGGCATCGGTATACGTCATATTCATTGTCTTGGAATATTTTGTGCCCAACTGGAAAATATTCCCCACTTCAATACCGCGTTTTACCTGTATCGTTTTCCTGCCGCAGCACGGACAGATGCCGTCCGTCTTAATCTTGGAGACGTCCGCATAGTCCACTTCCCCGCAGTCACGGGCAATGTTCAGCCCTTTATAATGATAATTTTCCTCATTTGCGCCACAGGTCAGGTATTCGATTCCTTTCAGCGAAACATCATAAATTACCGTATAGGCGCCGTTCATATGATACGGGCCGGTAAATCCGGCAACCAGGCCGCTCTCCGCCATAATTTCCGCCGGATGCACCTTCTCCTGCAGCAGATTCGTAAGTTTGGTCTCGTTTACTTCATAATCGCCGCGCAAAAATACAACCACATACCCGTCGTCACTGTTTTTCTGATACATGACTGCCTTGCAGGAATATTCCACCGGAACCCCCAGAAAATCGACGACTTCCTCGATCGTTTTACAGTCCGGTGTGAAAACCTTTTCCAGCGCGGCCGCTTCCAGATCGCCGGTATTATCCACCGTATTTTTCGTCGCTTCCATATTGGCGCGAAAACCGCACGCATCGCAGATTACAATGGAATCCTCGCCCGAATCAGCCAGCAGCATATACTCATGGGAAACGCTCCCGCCCATCATGCCGGAATCGGATTCGACATCAATCACCTCCGGTACACCCGCCCGCTGGAAAATTCTGTTATAGGCGTTATAACAGATCGCATAATACCGCTCCAGATCTTCCTGCGAAGTGTGAAACGAATAGGCGTCTTTCATCGTAAATTCCCGCACCCGGATCAGACCGGCCCGCGGCCTTGCCTCATCACGGAATTTCGTCTGAATCTGATAAATCATAAAAGGATATTTGGCATATGTCTGCCCGTACTCTCTGACCAGATGCACGGCGGCTTCTTCGTGCGTCATGCCGAGCACCATCCGGCTGTTATTTCTGTCCCGAAAGCGCAGCAGCTCATCCCCGACACTTTCAAAACGGCCGGATTCCTCCCAGAGACTTCCCGGAAGCGCGACCGGGAACAGCACCTCCTGTCCGCCGATGGCGTCCATCTCCTCACGGATAATCTGCTCAATCTTTCTGGTAATCCGTTTCATCGGCGGATACAGGGAATAAATCCCGTTTGCCACATATTTAATGTAACCGCCGCGAATGGTAAACGCATGGCTGTCAATCACACAGTCTGCCGGTCTTTCTTTAAAACGGTCTCCTACAAGGTTTTTCAGTTTCATTTTTCTTCCTCGTCCTCACTTTCGTGCGATTTTTGTCTGTATCATATGGTGCATACAGGAAATCCTTACGGGTTTCCTGTACGATAAAAAAGCCCCTTATTTTTCCTAAGAAAAACAAGGGACCAATTTTTCAATCGGTGGTACCACCCTTTTTAACCGGCCGAAGCCGACTCACTCCATTCGCCGATAACGCCGGCAGGCGCCGAATTTTCACCCGGAAACTCCAGGGCAGGTTCAACAGACTTTTGCAGAAATTTCACACCAGCCATTTCCTCTCTGAAGCACAGCCCCTGTCTACTAATCCCCTTCATCGCTCTGACTGCCATTATAAATGAGGCAATACTACTTGTCAAGCGGAAATGCCGCCCCGCCCTGCAGTCCGATATAAATATCAATTTCCGCATGTTCCATATCGGCGTTTTTATATTCCTCAAAATCACAGCCAAACGCCCGCGGTAAATTCATCCTGCCGATTTCCTCCCAAGCCTCGGCCACCGCCTGATGCATATCGCCCCGGATAGCAAAACGCGCATAACGGCCTGCCGGAATCCGGCAGACGGTAAGTCCATCTCCCGCCGGCTCCGCACTGACTTCGCAGGCTGTCAGTATCGTATACGTTTCCTTTTCCGCTCCCGCATAATCGGTATAAATGCCAAGCGTTCTGTCGTTTACCTTTCCCGGAATGGAAGCAAAAATCCCTTCGCTGAAAAACCGATTCCACAATCCGCCGATCACAGCGCCCATATCCGGGGAGGTGTTGGATGTCCGCGCCGCAATACCAGCCGTTATTTTTTCTTCCAGTGTCACTATTTCGTAATTCATATGCCGTCTCCTTTTATTTTTGTTTATTGTTTATACATACAGTATAACCGATAAAAGGAGACACCCTCTGTCAGGTTTTAACGCCGCATCGTTTCTTTTTGATTGATATAGTTGACCAGCCCCTCCGCCTGAATAATCTTCTGCATAAATTCCGGGAACGCCTGGCCCTGCCACGATTTCCCTTTGGTAACATCCGTTATGAAACCGCTGTCAAAATCAATCTCCACCACATCGCCCGCCTCGATTGCCTGTGCGGCCTCCGCACATTCAATAATCGGAAGACCGATATTGATCGCATTGCGATAAAAAATCCTGGCAAACGTTTCCGCAATCACACAGCTCACCCCCGCCGCTTTGATGGCAATGGGCGCATGTTCTCTGGAAGATCCGCAGCCAAAATTTTTCCGGGCCACGATAATATCCCCTTTTTGAACCTTTTGTATAAACGTTGTGTCAATATCTTCCATACAGTGCCGTGCCAGTTCCGCCGGATCGGAAGAATTCAGATACCGCGCGGGAATGATCACATCCGTATCCACATTATCGCCATATTGAAATACCGTGCCTTTTGCTTTCATATTCCTCTCCTCCTCAATCAAGCTGATCCGGGCCGGAAATTTTTCCGGTGACGGCGCTGGCCGCCGCCACGGCCGGACTTGCCAGATACACTTCCGATTCCACATGCCCCATACGGCCTACAAAGTTACGGTTTGTCGTGGAAACGCAGCGTTCGCCCGCCGCCAGAATCCCCATATAACCACCAAGGCACGGCCCGCACGTAGGCGTGCTTACCACAGCCCCGGCCTCAATAAAGATTTTCAGAAGCCCTTCTTCCATTGCCTGCATATAAATCGCCTGTGTCGCCGGCAGAATAATGCAGCGCATTCCTTTGGCCACATGCCGCCCTTTCAAAACACTGGCGGCGATGCGCATATCGTCCAGTCTGCCGTTCGTACAGGAGCCGATCACAACCTGATCGATTCTGACATCTTCGGTTATCTCATCGATCGTCTTTGTATTTTCCGGAAGATGCGGGAACGCAACCGTCGGCCGCAAGGCGCTTAAATCAATCGTATAAACCGCGTCATAGACTGCGTCTTCATCCGCCTCATAGACGGTATACGCTCTTTGTGAATGTTCTTTCATATAAGCGACCGCCTTTTCATCGACCGGGAAAATACCGTTTTTGCCGCCGGCTTCAATCGCCATATTGGCAATGGTGAACCGATCGTCCATTGACAGATTCGCCACGCCGTCCCCCACAAATTCCATCGATTTATAAAGGGCGCCGTCCACGCCGATCATGCCGATAATATGCAGGATAACGTCTTTCCCGCTGACCCACGCCGAAGGTTTCCCCGTAAGGCGGAACTGAATGGCGGAAGGTACCTTAAACCACGCTTTTCCCGTCGCCATGCCCGCGGCCATATCCGTGCTGCCGACACCGGTGGAAAAGGCGCCCAGCGCGCCGTATGTACATGTGTGGGAATCCGCGCCGATCACCACATCCCCCGCTACCGTCAGTCCTTTCTCCGGCAACAGCGCATGCTCAATCCCCATCTCTCCTACTTCAAAATAATTCGTTATCTCATGCCTGCGCGCAAACTCCCGGACACATTTACAGTGTTCCGCAGATTTAATATCTTTATTTGGCACAAAGTGATCCGGTACAAGGGCAATCTTATCCTTGTCAAATACCCCGTCCGTATGCATTTTTTCCATTTCCTTAATCGCCACCGGGCTTGTAATATCATTTCCCAATACAAGATCCAAATCCGCCTCAATCAACTGCCCGGCCTCCACGTAATCCAGCCCGGCATGCGCAGCCAGAATCTTCTGCGTCATTGTCATTCCCATGCTTCCCGTTCCTCCTGTTCCCAAAGTTTCCGCCAGCGGCGGTATCGTTTTTGCTGGCAGAGACCCGGAAAATCTTTGATTTTCCGGGTTCGCTTCGCTCGTCAGACAGGCAAAAAAATATTTATCCGAACAGATTCGGCAAAACATTTCTTTGCCCGTCTGACTCTGCCCTTTGCGCATATTATACCACATACCAACGCATTTTCAAAATATCCGCATTTCATATTTACCATAACTATATATTATGATAAGATATTGTATTATAACCATATAACCTATGGAACCTGCTATACCCAAACGCTATCACACAGGAGCCGCCATGAACCCCAATCTGAATCTCTATCACATTTTCCACACCGTAGCCAAATACGGTAATATCTCCGCGGCTGCAAATCAACTGTTTATCAGCCAGCCCGCGATCAGCAAGTCCATCTCCCGGCTGGAACAGAATCTGGGCGTCACGCTTTTTATCCGCAGCTCCCGCGGCGTTTCGCTGACGCCGGAAGGAGAGATTCTGCAAAAACAGATTGACAACGCCTTTGCTTCCATCCGTCAGGGAGAGGAACTGTTGCGCAAAGCGGGGGAACTCGGCATGGGACACCTGTCGATCGGTGTCAGCACCACACTCTGCCGTTATGTACTCCTTCCCTGTCTGCGCGCCTTTATCCATCAGAATCCCCATATCCGGATCTCCGTCTCCTGCCAGTCCAGTAATCAGACGATAAAATCGCTGGAAAACGGTGAGATTGACATCGGTCTGATCGGCGAATCAGCCAAAGCCGGGAAACTGCTGTTTGATCCGCTGCGGGAAATCCAGGACATATTTGTTACGACAAAAACCTATCTGGAAAATCTGAAAAAACGAATGCAGTTCGAACATACGGGAACTCACGAGTCGATCTATTCCCATGCCACACTGCTTCTTCTGGATAAAGACAATCTGTCCAGACAATATGTGGATCGTTACCTGAGCCGGGAAATGATCGGAAATGACCGTCTGATCGAAGTGACAACAATGGATTTGCTGATAGAATTCGCCCGGATCGATATGGGCGTGGCCTGTGTGATCTCCGATTTTGTAAAGGAAGATCTGGAAAGCGGAAAACTGATCCGTCTGAAATCGCCTGTGGCAATTCCCCGGCGGAAGATCGGGTTTGCCTACAGTAAAACGGTCCGGAATAACCGGGCCGCGGCAGATTTTCTGGAATTCGTCAGATCGTGACATGCACTGCCGGAGGAGATGATAAGAGCGTCGCCGGCAGACACGGGCAACGCTGTTACTCTCTCCTTCAGCGGCTGCTTTTGTGGATAACGTCTGCTATTTTTTATTTTCAGACCAGCTTATGGAAAATAATACAGTTCGGCTTGTCGACCGGAATCTCTTTGCCATTCATCACAAGCAGCCCTTTTTCCAGATCCACATTGAAAAAGGTCATCGTATTGGACTCGTGATTCAGCGACACGATATGGCGCAGATCCGGGAAGAAATTGGCGTCCTTCGGATAATCGCCGCTGATCGGCAGGCAGAACAGTTTATCCAGCTCGCCGCTTTCATGATCCACCCGATAGACAACAACACTGTTGTCCCCTGCGTTTGAGCTGATAATGTAATTGTCATCCATGGAAAAGTTCAATGTGCAGGCTGCCGAACCGCCCGCATGATAATCATTGAGCGTTGAAATTGTCTGAATCTTCTCAAATTCGGGATTTCCTTTTACTTCCTGATACCGGTATACATCAATAATGTTTTTCAGTTCATGCACAATATAGAGGAACTTCCCGTCCTTCGTAAACTTCACATGGCGCGGCGCGGACTCGATTTCGCTGCGGATCATATCGATCTGTTTTACCCTGCCGGTGACATGATCGAACCGATACACATTGACATGATCCATCCCCAGATCGGCAGCCAGCAGATATTGATTGTCCCGCGTCATTTTCACACAACTGATATGGGGTCTGAAATTCCGCTCCGCAATGCTGCCCAGTCCCTTGTGGTATACTTCATCGGTGATTTCACCGATGCTGCCGTCCTCTTT
>CATLGN010000101.1 GCA_949935685.1 uncultured Lachnospiraceae bacterium
TACAGGCGCCATATGGGGAAACCTTTGAAAAGCATGATGAAGCAGTCCTTTAGAACCGCCGGCGATCAGTTTGAGGTCATTTCCGAAGAAGGAAAGAGGAATGTGGTGGTGGAGTATGACGAGGAGGTTGTTTCTATGTTGGAGGAACTTCAGAATCCCTATATTCTTTACAGACGGCAAAAGGAAATTCTGCGGAGGCTGCAGCTGGCGTCAGTTGGAATCTCGGAACAGATGAAAAATGAACTGGGCAGGGCCATTACGCCTGTGTGCGGAGGGCTTGTCAATGTTTTGAGCATGAGCTATTACAGCAAGGAGACCGGCGTCAGCACAGAGCCGGTGGGTATGAAGCTGATAAGTATGTAATATGCAGGGAGGTGAATCAATTTGAAGTATCGGAATACGGTTGAGTTTCAGGTGAGCGGGGATTATGCGCTGTTTTCGGATCCTGTCACCAGGGTGGGAGGAGAAAAATGTTCTTACCATATTCCCACCTATGAGGCGCTGAAGGGAATCTTGCAGAGCGTTTACTGGAAGCCTACGTTTGTATGGATCATTGACGCCGTGCGTGTCATGAATCCGATTCGGACAGAGACCAAAGGAATCCGGCCGATTTGCTATAACGGAGGAAATGAGCTGGCTTACTACACGTATCTGAAAAATGTCTGTTATCAGGTGCGCGCTCATTTTGAATGGAATGAAAACCGGCCGGAGTTGGAGCAGGACAGAAATGAACATAAACATCATAATATTGCCAGAAGGATGATTGCCCGCGGAGGAAGGCGGGATGTGTTTCTCGGGACCAGGGAATGTCAGGGATATGTGGAACGGTGTGAATTTGGCGCAGGCAGGGGATGGTATGACGAAACGCCGGGAGAAACAGCGTTCGGATTTATGTATCATGGCATCACGTATGCGGACGAGGCGGTTCTGGACGAGGACCGGGGAAAGATGACAGTCCGCTTCTGGCGGCCGGTGATGCGGCAGGGGTATGTCAGCTTTCCGCCGCCGGAGGCATGTAAGGAAAAGCGGCATATCCATGCGATGGAAATCAAACAATTTACCGGTCAGAATTGCAGCGGGTTGCGGGAATTTGAAAAAGAAGGTGAAGGGGAATGAACTGGATCGCGGAATTGCATGATCTGTATGAAAGAAATGCGTCCGAGGCCGGCAGGGTAAGCGCGGGAATGGAGTTACTGCTTCCCATCTATCATACGACGGCAAATGCGCATATTACGGTGACGGTCGATAAAGATGGGAATTTCATAGGAGCCGAAGCGGTATCGCCGGAAGACAAACAGACGTTGATTCCGGTGACGGAAAAATCGGCCAGCAGGACGGCGGGCGTCGAGCCGCACCCGCTCTGTGACGGCCTGAAATATGTGGCGGGCGATTACAGCCGCTATACCTATGGGAAAGATTGCAGTGAAAATCATCGGCTGTATATGGAACAAATGGAGAAATGGGTGCACTCTGCGCACAGCCATGCCAAAATAGCGGCCATATATTCTTATTTACAGCAAGGCGTCCTGATGCAGGATCTGATCCGAGTCAATGTACTGCAGCCGGATGCGGCGGGCAAAGTGGCGGACGAGCCGAAAATTGCCGGTGTTGCGCAGCCGGACGCGGTTGTGCGTTTTCGGGTGGAAGACAGCGGGGCGGAATGGGACAATATGCTGGAGGATACCAGCGGCCAATATTATGCGGAGTGCTGGAGAGACCGGTCTTTGCAGCAGTGTTATATCGCATACTGCCGGGCGCAGGAAGGCGGGGAGGAATTGTCGTATTTAACCGGCAGGCGGATGAAACCTTCTTATCTGCAGCCGAGGAAAATCCGCAACGACGGCGACGGCGCGAAGCTGATTTCCTGCAACGACACATCGAACTTTACGTTTAAAGGGCGCTTTGCCACCAAAGAAGAGGCGTTTGTCATCGGCTATGAGGACTCTCAGAAAGCGCACAATGCTCTGGAGTGGATTATACGCCGGCAGGGCGGCCATCTTGACAGTCTGTATTTTGTGACATGGGAATCCAATCTGGAATACATTCCCGGATGGGAAAAGGGCGCGGATGAGATCAAAAGAGAGCTGGACGAGATGGAAGAGAAGCCGACTGACAGGGGGTTGGAGGATTCCATAGAAGATGACCCGGATGCGGAAGTGGAAGCGGATGATGCAGACGATGAAACGGCGCTCCAGACCGGCGCCGCAGAGGCGGCGCGTTTTCGCCGGGCGATATGGGGATACGGCGCGAAGTTGCAGCCGTCGTCGAAAACGATGATTATGATGTTTGACGCTGCCACGACGGGACGGCTGGCAATGCTGGAATGCAAAGATTATGCTTCTTCCGGTTATCTGCGGCGGATTCAGGACTGGCATGACCGGTGCTGCTGGCGGCATCAGAAAAAAAGCCCTGAGAGCAAAGGGATTTATACGTTTTATGGCATGGTGGGGATACGGGACGCCGCGGAACTGTTGTATGGCACAGAGCAGGACGGGTATCTTTCCATGAAAGGGAAGGAAGAACGCTATAAAAACGTGATGGAGCGATGGGAGCCCTGTATTCTGGAGGGGCGGGAGGTGCCGGAAGATATGGTCTGGCTGGCGGTGCGGCGCGCGTCTTCCCCGATGTCGTTTCACAGCCGGTTTGTGTGGGAGCGGATTCTCTCACTGGCCTGTTCCCTGATCCGGCAGCAATACAAAAAGAGATATGAGGAGGAATGGACGATGGCTTTGGATGAGACGTGTACAAAGAGAGACTATCTGTACGGCCGCCTGCTGGCGCTGGCGGACCGGATCGAGTATCGGACTTATGAGAAGGACGATAAGGGGGACAAGGGAAGACAGACCAATGCAAAGCGGTATATGTGTGCGTTTTCGCAACACCCATACCGCACATGGAAACTGATAGAAGAAAAGTTGGAGCCGTATCTCGTCCGGCTGCATACGGCGGAACGGCTTGCGTATTTGAAGTTGTTGGATGAAATCTGCGACCGGTTTGCGATGGAAGACTATGAAGACGACAAGGCTTTGAGCGGGCTGTATCTGTTGGGATTTCACAATCAGGCGTATGACCTGCGAAAGAAGAAAGAGGAGGAGCGTAACGATGGGTGAATTACAGGGAAAAATTGACTTTTTGGCGCTTGTATCGGTTTCCAATGCGAATCCGAACGGCGATCCCTTGAACGGGAACCGGCCGAGGGAGAATTTTGAGGGATACGGGGAGATTTCCGATGTCTGCATCAAACGGAAAATCCGCAATCGCTGGCAGGATATGGGGCAGCAGATTTTTGTCAAGTCCGACGATCGGGCGGACGACGGCTTCGGAAGCCTGAAAGAACGGGCGGACGGCTGCGCGCCGTTAAAAGAAGAAATGGACAGGAAAAAGAAAGCGAGCCGTGAGCGCTGTGCCCGGATTGCCTGCGAGGAATGGCTGGATGTCAGAAGCTTCGGTCAGGTATTTGCCTTTAAGGGGGTGGAGGTCTCGCTTGGCGTGCGGGGACCTGTTTCCATACATCAGGCGGTGAGCGTACAGCCGGTGGATATTATCAGCATGCAGATTACGAAAAGTGTCAACAGTGCGGAGGGCGACGGTAAGGCGTCCGATACGATGGGGACCAAACACCGAATCGGTTTCGGCCTGTATGTGGTCAAGGGCAGTGTCAATGTGCAGTTGGCCGAAAAGACCGGGTTCTCACAGGAAGATGCGGAACTGCTGCGGGAAGCGCTGAAAACCTTGTACGAAAATGACGCATCTTCCGCGCGGCCGGAGGGCAGCATGGAAGTCTGTCGGCTTTACTGGTGGCAGCATGGAGAAAAAATACCGGCGGTTTCTTCCGCGAAAGTGCACAGAAGTGTGAAGATAGAGCCTAAGACGGACCGGCCGGCTTCGTTTGCGGACTATGCGATCACATATGAAGATCCGGGCTGCGTGGAGCCGGAGGTATACGATTTTGTATGAGGAAGAAGAATACCTGCAATTATCGGGAATCCAGCATTTCGCTTTCTGCAGACGGCAGTGGGCGCTGGCATATATCGAACTGCAGTGGGCGGAAAATGTGAGGACGGTGGAGGGCAGGCTGCTCCATGAAAAGGCGCATACCGTTACGAGCCGGGAGAAGCGGGGAGACAGAATCATTTCACGCGCCATGCCGGTGAGTTCCCGCGAACTGGGTATCAGCGGGGAGTGCGATGTCGTGGAATTTCATCGCTGCGGAGAAGGGATTTCCCTGCAGGGTTATGACGGCCGATATGACGTGATACCGGTTGAATACAAAAAAGGAAAACCAAAGAGCAGTCATGTGGATATTCTGCAATTGGCGGCGCAGGGGATGTGTCTGGAAGAAATGCTGTGCTGCGAAATTCCGTATGGGTATCTCTATTATGGGGAAACGCGCCACAGAGAAAAGATTGTGCTGACAGAGGAAATACGGGACGAGGTCAGAGAGATGCTGCGGGAAATGCATGATTATTTTCGCAGAAAGTATACGCCAAAGGTGAAATGGAGCAAGGGGTGCCAGGCGTGCTCCCTGAAAGATCTCTGCCTGCCCGTTCTGGGAAAAAACAAATCGGCGCGGAGCTATGTGGACGCGCATGTGCAGGAAGATATGTAGCCGTATGGCATATGACAGCGGTAAAGGAGCGGAAATTGAAGAGATTGTTAAATACACTTTACATAACATCGCCCAACCGGTATCTCTCTCTGGACGGCGAGAATGTCGTGGTTCTGGAAAAGGATGAGGAAGTCGGGCGGGTTCCCCTGCACAACCTGGAGGCGATTGTGACATTCGGCTATACCGGGGCAAGCCCGGCGTTGATGAGCGCGTGCGCGCAGCGGCATATCGGCCTTACATTTCTGAGCGGCAGCGGAAGGTTTCTTGCCCGGGTGACAGGCGAAGTGTACGGGAATGTAACGCTTCGCAGGGAGCAGTTTCGTGTTAGTGAAAATGCCGGCAGCAGTATCAAAATAGCCAGAAACTGTATCGCGGGTAAGGTCTATAACGCCAGATGGATTTTGGAGAGAGCCGCGCGCGATTATCCGGCCCGTTTGGATGCGGAAAAACTCAAGGGGAAGTCTGCGTTTCTGGCACAGTCTTTAAAAAAGATCAGAGATTGCGAGGATGCCGCTGCGCTGCGCGGCCTTGAGGGAGAAGCGGCCTCCGTCTACTTTTCCTGCTTTGACGATTTGATTTTGCAGCAAAAAGACGCCTTTTCTTTTCACGGGAGAAACAGAAGGCCACCGACAGATGCGGTGAACGCCATGCTTTCTTTTGCCTATACGCTGCTGACTTCCATGTGTGCGGGCGCGCTGGAAACTGTCGGCCTGGATTCCTATGTGGGATTTTTTCACACGGATAAGCCGGGAAGAAAATCGTTGGCGCTTGATATGGTGGAAGAAGTGCGTTCGGTGATGGGCGACAGATTTGTGTTGACACTGATCAATAAAAAAGTAATCCGGGAAAAAGATTTTTTCCGGAAAGAAAACGGCGCGGTTTTGATGCAGGATGATGCCAGAAAGACTTTTCTGGCGGCATGGCAGGAGAAAAAACAGGAGATGATTACGCACCCCTTTTTGAATGAGAAGATAGAATGGGGGATGGTTCCCTATGTGCAGGCTTTGCTTTTGGCAAGACATTTGCGCGGTGATCTCGATGAATATCCGCCATTTTTCTGGAAATAACCGTGTGTGAAAATGAAACAGACCGGAAGGGAGGGAGCGCGGTTGCTTGTACTTATTACCTATGATGTGGACACCACATCGGCAGATGGATGCAGGCGTCTCCGAAAGGTAGCCCGACAGTGCGTTAATTATGGTCAGCGGGTGCAGAATTCCGTATTTGAATGCCATATGGACGCTGCGAAATGCCGGGAAGTAAAAGCCATTTTGGAAGATATAATAGATAAAAGCAAAGACAGCCTGCGGTTTTATTATCTGGGAAACAACTATAAAAATAAAGTGGAACACATCGGTGCAAAACCGGGCTTCGATGTCACAGAAACACTTATTTTCTGAATGGTTATGCGAGCAGAAAAGCACGAGCGCGAATCGGAAGTGAACATGGATTTCCCGGGCGATTCGCACCCGTTCAGGGAATGTTTTGGAGAGGGTGATGTGATTAACCGATATGTTGTTTTACAGTTGAACTGTGAAATATGGTGATATTATATATATTATATGAGTAAGATGCAAAAATTTTGTTGATTTTTGCTGTCTCCCTCTGCGTGGAGGGAGTGGATTGAAATATCCGGTTATTCCAATATCTTGATGACATACATCGTCTCCCTCTGCGTGGAGGGAGTGGATTGAAATGTCGCGCGTAACTGGGTATTGATTGTATATCCAGTCTCCCTCTGCGTGGAGGGAGTGGATTGAAATATGAAAGGGGGTCCATATATGGACA
>CATLGN010000102.1 GCA_949935685.1 uncultured Lachnospiraceae bacterium
TCCGTGCTGGGAGATGAAAACGATGCGGCTGCGTCCGAGTGCGAAGAACCGCTGCATACAAGCGATATATTGAGTTACGAAGATAAATACGTAAACCATGCCAAGGACAGCGGTACAAAGGGAATGGCGAGCGTATCCCGCAAAATACCCGCCGATCTGTCCCCGGAGAGACGGGAAGAAGTGCGCGCGTTGGCAGTCAGATCGTTTCAGGCGCTGGGCTGCTGCGGCGTAGCCAGAATTGACTTTATGATTGATGAGGATACCGGTGCGCTGTATTTTAATGAGATCAATACGATTCCCGGTTCGCTGGCGTTTTATCTGTGGGAGCCGGTCGGCGTTCCCTACCGGGAGTTGCTGGACCGCATGATTCAACTGGCATTGAAACGGTCGCGGACAGAGGCAGGACTGACCTTTACTTTTGATACCAATATCCTCAGCCAGGCCGGATTTGCGGGGAGCAAAGGGGTGAAAGGGTGATGGTTTTACAAAAAGATATAGTTTTATGAAATACTATCACAATGCAGTCTGCCCGATCGAAATTGTGAAGACAGAAAACCTGAACATATCATTTCAGCGCCACAATCATGCGGAACATTATGTGATTTCCATTGTGGCAGCGGGGAAGGCAGAAGTGTCATATGAAAAAGGGCATGCCGGTACATATGAACCGGGGGATGTGTTTTGCGTGATGCCCATGCAGCCGCATGCCGTTTGCGTGGGGCAGGATGCGGTGATGATTTCCATATGTATCGGCGCATGTCTGTTCAGGGAATGGACATATGACATGATCGCCCATACCGTAGAGGAAATGACTGCCCGAACCGGTATCCCGGACGTTGCCCGGATGCGATATGTGGAGATACTGCGGAAGTTGTCTGACGCTGCCGGACAACGGCGCAGTACAACAGATCCGATGCTGGAAAGGGTTATCAACACGCTGACGATGTTCCCGGAACGGGCGTTGTCTCTGGAGCGGATGGCGGAAGAACTTCATATGAGCAAATATTATTTTATCAGAAAATTCCGCGAGAACGTGGGCTTGCCGCCGCATCAGTTTCATCTGCAGCGCAGAATCAGAAAGGCACAAAAACGTCTGCGTGCCAAGTGCTCCGTAGTGGACGTGGCGCTGGAAATGGGATTTTATGATCAGAGTCATTTTGACCACTGTTTTAAAAGAATTGTCGGTATATCACCAAAAGCCTATATTGCAGCAATTTTTTACAAGCCGGGCGCAGACGGTTCCTTTATTATGGTATTGTAACAAATATACAGGGATAATCAGGAGGGAACCGAAATGACATTTGAAAGATTTGAAAATGGCAGTCTGTTTTTCCCGGACAGAACCGTCTGTCTGACAGATATTATGTGGGAAGAACACCCTGCATTTCAGGGCGTGGCGCTGAAACATTTCCTGACATCCGCTGACAGCGGCGGGGCGTTCAGCTATCATCTGGTACGTATTGCGCCGGGGTGCGAAATCGGGCAGCATGTGCATGCGCAACAGTTGGAAACGCATGAAGTGATTGCCGGCAGCGGCGTTTGTATTTGTGATGGCAGGGAGATGCCGTATAAGAGCGGTGCGATGGCGGTTTTGCCCGCCGGCGTACCGCACAAGGTAAGTGCAGGTGCAGACGGTTTGTATCTGTTTGCCAAATTTATTCCCGCTCTGTGTTGATAGCAGAGCGAAAAGGGTGGCCGGATTCCGGCTGCCTTTTTTTGTTAGCGGCCGGTACGAGCGCAGTCACAATACTCTAATACTGTTACGATATTTGATTTTGATTGATACGATTCATTATGCTAACTGCATAACCTCGGTTTCAAATCCATTTCCTTTTTTTCTCTTTCCAGTAAATTCCTATATGACAAAAAGCAAAATAATACAAATATATTTATGTTTATAATAATTATATTGATAATACCTGGTACACGCCGGGAGCGGATTTTATGTTTACTTGCGGTCGTTCAAGGCGTCCCGCGCACAGAGAAGACTGTCCCTCTATGCCGGTTGGCTGTCCCAAAAACGATCGTGCCGTCGTATCGAATCCGGTGAACGATACGAAGAATTTTTTATTTATCGACAGTGGACACTTCCCGTTCAGTCATAAAGGAAAAGTACAGATTGCGGAAATGCTACTGCAGATCTGCATTGCCTGTCCCGATTACCGGCTTGTTGTAAAACCGCGTTTTCTGCCGGAGGATACCAATATGCTGCATGAAAACACGGATCATCTGTATACGGTGCTGTCAGAGCAAGGCGGCGGAGAACTTCCGGATAATCTTGTCCTGTTGCAGGAGCACCGCGATATGCAGGAACTTCTGGATATGTGCAGTTGTGTGATTATGTTATGTACAAGCGCATATGTGGATGCGGCGCTGCGCGGCAGGCGTATGTTGATTATCAAAGGATTGGATAACGAAGACAAATATGAGCTTCGGAATGAGATTGAATATAAAAACAGTTATGCGCTGCGGGAACAGAGCGGCTGTGTCGTGGATTACCGCGAAGTGCTCCGGTATCTGCCGGCAGGTCTCAGATGCAGGGAAGAACATCTGAATGAGGTGGTTGCCTGCCGCAGTAACGCCTCCGGCCGGATTGTGGATGTCATGGAGTATATCGATTCTCATTTTCTTGCGCGGGGGTTGTTCCCGGCAATCAGAGAGTACAGCTATGAAACATATCGGACGGTTATGCGGCCGGATCCCGGCCTTACCTGGGAAACCATAAAACGAAAGCGGGTTAAAAATATGGGAAACGATACGCTTAGCGTTTTGAACCGTATTGTCGCCGATATTGATTTTACGCCGCTTTATGAAATGATCGATCGTAATTATGAGAACTATCCGGCGGATGTCGGGGGAGCCAATGCCTTTATCGGAGATCTTCAGAAATTACGGAGAACGATTGTAATTGAAAATCAGGCGGCGCTGATGGACGATCCGCTGAATCAGGCGGAACTTTTTCGCGCCATGTATCAGGCGGGGTTGTACGCCGCGGTATATGAGATGCCGGAAGATAAGATTTTGTGCAGGGGGCCCTGGCATTATTATGTCGGAACAATGCTGTATCGGGAAAAGTCTTATGAAAAGAGTATCCTGCATTTTCTGCAATATATACGGGAAGCAGGAACGAGAACATTTGCAAAATATGAGTGCGAAAACCGCCGGGAGATGCGGGGCGTTTATGAGAAAATCGCTTTCATGTGCGATGCGGGAAATGTGCCGCCATCTGATTTTGCGGAGATATTTGAAGAACTGCACGCGCGGAAAATGGAACGGGAAATCCCGTATGAAGCTTACAGGCAGTTTTATCAGACGGCGCTCACAGTCAGTGAGCGCTTATACCGGGAGGGGCAATATCGGCTGGCAGCCCGCTGCGCGCTTCGGTGCATGGAACAACGCTGTATTTTTGATGAAACCGGCAGGCAGGCTCAGGCGTTGCAAAGTGAGAAAGACGCGCTTTTGCATTCTCCCGCTTACGGTATCGGCCGCAGTCTGACCTGGATACCGCGGCAGGCGGGATGGCTGCTGCGCTCTGTCTGCAAAAACGGATTTTTTGAGACGGTGCATGATCTGGCATATAAAATACAGTTTTGCTATCGCAAAACGCTTGTTTATCAAATGGGGGTTATATTTCATCAAAAAGTGATAAGTGGTTATAAACTGTATGCCGAAATCATCCGGCGGCATGGCGATTCGGCAGTATTACTGCTCTCCGGGTATGCAGCGGGGGATGCGTATGTGTACGGTTTGCTGTTTGACGATTATGTAAAAAGAAAATATCCGCATTGCCGGCCGGTGTTTGGTGTCTATGGGGCTTCCGGTGTGGCCGTGGGAGAGCTTTTTGGAGTGAAACATATGGAGGCATTGTCGGCAGACGATTTTAAGATGTTGTATCACTTGCTGATGTTTGTGCCGCAGAACAAACTGCATATGGAAAGTATGCACTATCACGGATTTTACAGATACACCGGAATTCTGAATCTGGTCGAGGGACTGCACGGTTTCAATTATCTGACGCAGTCTATGGACTTTCTGGGAGTCGATTCCAGAGAAAGACTGACGAAACCGGTATTTAACCGGGACGAAACCTATCTTGACGCCATGTTTTGCGCAATAGACGCCGTGCCGGGAAAAACGGTAGTGCTGGCTCCCTATGCGAAATCGGTAAAATTGCTGCCGGAGGCTTTTTGGAAACGGTTGGCCGATCTGCTGCGGGAACGGGGATTTTGTGTCTGTACGAATGCAGCGGGCGACAGGGAGCCTCCTGTTGAGGGAACGAACGCCGTTTCTGTTCCATTTAACAGTGTCGTCCCGTTTGTGGAGCGGGCAGGAGCGGTGGTCGGTATCCGCAGCGGCTTTCTGGATGTGGCAGGCAGCGCCGGGTGCCTGAAAATATCTCTGTGTGCGCGTGACAATTACAAAAGATCGCTTGTGTGCCATATCAGCGACAGCTTTTCGCTGGCGAATATGTATCGGGAAGAAAAGCAGTATGATTTGCTTTATTCCCTGGAGGAAGAAGAAATGATTATAAAAGAGATTATCGAACGGGTAACAGGGGAATTGGAAGACAGAAAGGAAACAGGGTTATGAGAACGGTGGCATTTGTGCCGGTAAAATTAAAAAACGAGCGATTACCGGGAAAAAATATCAAACGGTTTTCAGACGGAACGCCGCTTATCAGTGTTCTTCTGGACAAGCTTTCCGCATTAAAAGGAACAGAGATCGACGAAATATACGTATATTGCAGCGATGAACGGATTATCGGATATTTGCCCGAAGGCGTCCGCTTTTTAAAACGTCCGGTTTTTCTGGATGAGAAATCGGTCAAAGGACGGATGATTTACGAGGAGTTTGTGAAGACCATAAAGGCTGATATTTATGTGCTGGCGCATGTCACCACGCCGTTTGTGACAAAGGAGCATATTATGACATGTATCGAAAAAGTAAAGAGCGGAATGTATGATTCGGCATTTTGTGCAAAGAAACTGCAGACCTTTCTCTGGCAGGACGGAAAGCCATATAATTTTGACCTGCAAAACCCGCCCCGGACACAGGATATGAAGCCGTTCTATGTGGAAATTCCCACGCCGTACGTCTTTACCCTTAACAGTTTCCGGCAGAACCATGCGCGCACGGGATACAATCCCTACATTTGCGAATGTACGGAACCGGAAAGCGTGGATATTGATTATGCGGATGATTTTGAACTGGCGGATGCTGTGTACTGCAGGATGACAGCGGGAGATTCGGGAAAGGAAGCGTAAAGATGGAAGAACATATTCGATTACTGGACTGCACATTACGTGACGGCGGGCATCTGAACGAAGGCAGATTTGGCGAAACGACAATCCGGCATGTGATACGGAAGCTGGCGGAGGCCGGGATCGATGTGATAGAAGTCGGCTTTTTGTGGGACAAAAAATGGGGTAAAGATACGACGAGATATTTTTCCATGGCGGATGTGAAAAGAATCCTTCCGGAAAATATCGGAACATCGAAAATTTCAGTTATGACTGATTTTAACGATTTGCGACATCTGGAGCCCTGTGACGGTACCGTGGAATATATCAGAGTTATCTTTAAAAGACATCTGCAGACTGGGCGATTGACACGGTGAGGATGCTGCAGGAAAAAGGATACAAATGTTTTATGAATCCTGTAAACTGTAATGTTTATACAGATAAACAATATATTGAACTGATTGAAAGAGTCAACGACTCAAAGCCTTATGGTTTTTCAATTGTCGATACGTTTGGCGTTTTTCGGATCACGGATCTGATACACCGTTATTTTCTGGTCGAAGAGAATCTGGATAAAAACCTTGTTATAGGGCTGCATCTGCATGAAAATCTGGGACTTTCCTATGGATTGGCGCAGAAGTTTACGGAGATCGTAAGTCCTGAGAGGAACGTGGTGATTGATGGCAGTCTGATGGGGATGGGGCGTGCGCCCGGCAATCTGCCGATAGAGCAGATTGCGGAATATCTCAATACGACATACGGAGAGCGATACACGCTCGCTCCCGTCTATGACGCGATCGACGACGACATCGTACCTGTCAGGAAACGGTTTCCGTGGGGATATGCCCTGCCGTACGCTCTGTCTGCAAAATACGGATTACATCGGACCTACGCGGAGTATCTTATGGGAAAAGCGGATTTGAGGACAAAGGATATTGACAAAATCATGTCCGCATTCGACAGGGCAGAGGCGGAACTGTTTCATGAGGAATATATCGAACAGTTGTATCAAAACTATATTTCTACCGTATAATTTGTTTGTATCATGCGGCAATATCTGATAAAATAGCGACAGACAAAAGAACGGAAAGGAATCTTTTATGATAAAACTGATTGTAATGGATGTGGATGGCACGCTCACAGACGG
>CATLGN010000103.1 GCA_949935685.1 uncultured Lachnospiraceae bacterium
AGTTCCGATGGGATTTGGTTTTTCGACAGGTGTACAGCATTCCGGCTGTATACCCGCCGAAAACATACGGCGTTACGGATTTTCCATTTCTGTCCATCTCAGTTTACGAAATATTTACCATTGATTCCTTCATGCGTTTGTCATGATTAAATATTAAAATTTTGTTGACAAATGTCCTATGATTGGGTATTATATTAGAGGTATTGCTGCCGTGGCTCAGTCGGTAGAGCGTCGCATTGGTAGTGCGGAGGTCACGGGTCCGATTCCCGTCGGCAGCTCTGAAAGACCACGAATAAAGGCTTTTCAAGGAGGTTACTCTTTGAAATGTCTTTATTTTTATTCTACTTTATTGTTCTTCCGGTGTATGTTTGTTATACTTTAATTGATATTATATAGAATTCGGATATTAGCCGTTCAATAAATATAAACACAAATATGATTGAAAGGATGTGTTTTTATGGCATATGATACATTGGTTAGAGAAGCGAAAGACCTTCCCGAAGATATGATAGAGCAGGTAATTGAATTTATGAGATTTTTGAAATATGCATCAAAAAAGGAACATACAAAGCGTTCTATCAGCAATGGCGTTACATTTCACAGGTCGGTAAATCCATTAGCGGATGAATTTATTTCGATTGCAGAGGATTTTGACGAAACACCAGAATGTTTTGAAGGGTATATATAATGTATCTATTAGACACAAACGCTTTGCTATTCTTTTTATATGACAGTGAAAAACTTTCCAAAAGAGCATCAAACGTAATTTACTATAATGATGAAAAAATCAGTGTAAGCATTGTTTCCATGTGGGAAGTTGCGATTAAGTCAAGCATTGGAAAACTGAAAATTAAAAGTTCAATTTCTAAGATTGCGGAAACTTGTGAAAGAGAGCAACTTGATATTCTTTCTATAAAACCGTTTCACCTTGACGAAATCGGACGGCTTCCCATGATTCATGGAGATCCATTTGACCGATTGATTATTTCACAAGCTATTGCAGAAAATCTGATAATTATTACAAAAGACAGAACCATACCGCTGTATAATGTTAAGGTTCTGTGGTAAGCTGTGAAACGGTAAATATGTATTCGCTTTCCGGGACGTCCTTGTACTGGCAATTCAGCCAATACTCGCCGGAGAGAGCCGGCAACAACAAAAGAGCGTTTCGGATTTTATATTCAAAAACCGGAAACGCTCTGCCATTCAGGAAACCGTTCAGGATTTCCCTTTGCGATTCTTTTCATAATCCTGCAGCGCCGCAAGCGCTTCTTTACTCTGTGGAATCAAAATCAACATATTGAAAATGGTCATAAGGCCGATGCCGATGTCGCCCAGATCCCATACGAACGTATAGGCGGCCAGCCCGCCGATAAATAGCATGATCAGCGCCAGTATTTTATACAGTGTCTGCGAGAGCCAGTTGTCGCCGAAGAGGTAGGCCACATTGGAACGGGCGTAGAACAGGATGCCGATAAATGTGGAAAAACTGAACAGCCATAAGGTGGCGGCGATGAAAATCATACCGAATCTGCCGAGGTGGTGCGCCATGGCCGTCTGGAGCAGATCCATACCGCTTAAGCCTGTGAGCAGGTCGGCGGGAGCCAGCAGCATAATCATGGCTGTACAACTGCAGATGACAATCGTATCAATAAAGACACCGAACGCCTGCAAAAGACCTGCAGAGGCCGGGTGATCGGCTTCCGCGGCAGCCGCGGCGCAGGGCGCGGAACCGGAACCGGCTTCGTTGGAAAAAAGCCCCCGCTTTACGCCGTTCATCAAAACGGCGCCAAAGCCGCCGGCCACAGCCTGACGCAGCCCGAATGCCTCCGCAAAGATTTGCCGGAAAACAGCGGGAAGGTATGTTATGTTTTTGGCGATAATGATCAGCGTTATCAGAAAATAGCAGCCCGCCATAATGGGAACGAGCACGTCCAGCACCTTTACCGTCGCATTTTTGCGCAGGACGATAACGGCGGCCAGAATCACGAGTACGACAGTCGAGTACAGGGGCGGGATTTGAAACGCATTATAAAAGGAAGAGGAGACCGAATTGCTGATAACCTGACTGATGCCGCACCAGCAGATCAGACCGGATATGGCAAACAAAACGGCGATGATGCTGCGCCTGCTTTTGCCGTCTTTGCGCTCTTTTACAAAGTGATGAATATAATAAGCGGGACCGCCGCGGTATCCGCCGTAGAGGGGGTCTTTTTCTTTGTGGATCTGCGCCAGCGTGGCCTCGACAAAGGCGGTCGAGGAGCCGAGCAGCGCCGTGAGCCACATCCAGAAAACCGCGCCTGCGCCGCCGGCGGAAATAGCGGCGACAACGCCGACCAGATTCCCCATTCCCACACGGGTGGCAGTCGATACGATCAGGGCCTGCAGTCCTGAAATGGCGTGATGTTCCGATTTCCTGCGCTTTTTCACAGTGACCCGCAGCATTTCCGGAAACAGGCGGATTGGAAGAAAGCGTGTCCGCACCGTAAAGAAAATGCCGGCCGGTATCAGAAGCAGGACGAGAAGCGATATGCCGGCCGTCTGCCCGTTTGGCAGCGGGATCGTGAAGAGGTCGCCCCAGAGTAACTGATAAATATAAGAGATGAGTTTCATTTGTTTTGCCGCTCCGTTGTGTTTTGTCGAATTGTTACCATAATCAGTATATCGTATGGTATAATATTTGTAAAATTGATAGAATAGATAAAAAGCATCGAAAATAATAATGGAGTGGGTTATGGAACTCAAAAATCTTGTTACATTTATTCAGGTGGCGGAATCGGGAAGTTTTACAAAGGCCGCTAAAATACTGGGATATTCCCAGTCTACGGTATCGTTTCAGATCGGGCAGTTGGAGGCGGAACTGGAAATCCGGTTATTTGACAGAATCCATCACACCGTGTCGCTGACGGAAGGCGGGAAACGGATTTTGTCGTGTGCGCATGAGATGACCCGTCTGGCGGAGGAAATGTCGATGCCGGCGGGAGAAAAGCGGCCGGTAAAAGGGCATGTGCGGATTGCAATGGCGGATTCTCTGTGCCGGTATCTGCTCGGCGGGGCGTTTGTAAGGCTGCAGAGCCGCTATCCGGAAATTACGTTAAAAGTTATCAGCGGGGATACGAACGAGATGTTCCGGCTGCTGAATCACAATGAAGTGGATCTGGTTTTTACGCTGGACAAACACATTTATGACCGGGAATATGTAATTGCGGGCGAGGAGAGAATCCCTATGCATTTTGTTGTGCCCCGTGGACATGCGCTGACGGGACGGGAACATGTGTCGGTCTGTGAGCTGACGGATTATCCGTTTCTGCTGACCGAAAAGGGAATGAGTTACAGACGGCTGCTGGAAGAACGCCTGGCGGCGCTTTCCCTTGAAGTGACGCCGGTTCTGGAACTGGGAAATGCGGAAATTCTCTGCCGGCTTGTGGCGGAGGGGACGGGACTTTCTTTTCTGCCTGATTTTACGACGGAGCGTTACGTGCAGGCGGGAACGATCAGACGCCTGTCCGTGCCGGATTGTGAAATCGCGGTATGGGGACAGCTTCTCTATCACAGGGACAAATGGCTGACACCGCAGATCAGAGCCGTGGCCGAGAGCTTTCTGCTGCATATGCCGGAGATCGGCGGGGACACGACAAACGCATGAAGGAATCAATGGTAAACATAACATGTCTGTTTGTTTATTCATGCGTTTGTCGTGCGTCGGGGGATTATCGCTCTTGACAGGCGGTGTATGAAGTGGTAAGGTAACGGTATCTGAGAGGAAAAAGCGATGACGGAAAAAAGTAACAGGCCGGAATCATCCAGAGAGAGCGGCGCGTGGTGGAAGCCGCTTATGAGGAAACCCTGCGAAAACCATTCCCAAGCTGCCATGCCGAAGGGCCGGAAGGCCTGTTAAGCGTTGCCGTGTGCCCGCGTTAAGGGACAGGATCTGATGGAATCCGATGAGTGAAACAGAAGGTGGAACCGTGCAGAAGATGCACCCTGAAAGATGTGGAAACATGTCTTTCGGGGTGTTTTTTTGTGATACGGGAAAGGAGAAAAAATGAAGGTAATACGAAACAACGGTGAGGTTTATGAAGGGGATTTTTCGGAAAAGGAGGTGCAGCGTGCCTTCTGGCATACGTCGGCGCATATTCTGGCACAGGCGGTGAAACGGCTGTATCCGTCGTGCCGGTGCGGAATCGGGCCGGCGGTGGAACAGGGATTTTATTATGATTTTGACTTCCCGGACGGATTTTCGGAGGACGATCTGCCGCGGATAGAAGCGGAAATGAAGCGAATTGTCGGCGAGGCGTTGCCCCTGGAACGGTATGAGATGACGAAGGAGGAGAGTCTCGCTTATATGGCGGGGCGTCAGGAGCCTTATAAACGGGAACTGATTGCAGAAGTGGCGGACGGAGAACGGATTACCTTTTACCGGCAGGGGGATTATGCGGAATTCTGCGCGGGTCCGCATGTGGAAAACACGGCATTGGTCGGGGCGCTCAAACTGACGGGTGTGGCGGGCGCTTACTGGCGGGGAGACGAACGGAACCGGATGCTGACGAGGATTTACGGCGTTTCCTTCCCGGAGCAGGAAGAGCTTGCAGCGTATCTGGAAATGCGCGAGGAGGCAAAGCGCAGAGATCACAGAAAGCTGGGAAAAGAACTGGGGCTGTTTACACTGATGGAGGAAGGGCCGGGATTCCCGTTCTTTCTGCCGAAGGGGACAATTCTGAAAAATCTGCTGATCGGTTACTGGCGCACGCTGCATGAGCGGGAAGGGTATCGGGAAATCGCGACGCCGATGCTGCTGAACCGCCGGTTGTGGGAGACGTCGGGGCATTGGGCGCACTATCGGGAAAATATGTACACGACGAAAATCGACGGGGAGGATTTTGCCGTCAAGCCCATGAACTGCCCGGGCGGCATGCTTGTCTACCGGATGGAACCGCATTCGTATAAAGATCTGCCCATACGGCTCGGCGAACTCGGAATGGTGCACAGACACGAAAAATCGGGGCAGATGCACGGACTGATGCGAGTGCGGTGCTTTACACAGGACGACGCCCATATCTTTATGACGCCGGAGCAAATCCCGGGAGAAATCAAAGCCGTCATACGGTTGATTGATGAAGTGTATACAAAATTTGGCTTTTCTTACCGGATCGAACTTTCCACGCGGCCGAAGGACAGTATGGGAAGCGACGAAGACTGGGCGCGTGCGACCGAGGGACTGCAGAGTGCGCTGGAGGAACTGGGGCTTTCCTATACGGTAAACGAGGGCGACGGCGCGTTCTACGGTCCGAAGATCGACTTTCATCTGCGGGATTCGCTCGGCCGGATGTGGCAGTGCGGCACGATACAGCTTGACTTTCAGCTTCCCGTGCGGTTTGCGGCGCAGTATACGGGGGCGGACGGGAAAAAACATACGCCGATTATGATTCACCGTGTTATTTATGGCTCAATCGAACGCTTTATCGGAATTCTGACGGAACACTATGCGGGGAAGTTTCCCGTATGGCTGGCGCCCGTTCAGGCGCGGATCCTTTCCATATCCGAGAAGAACGAAGCCTATGCCCGGCGCGTATATGAGCGGCTGCGCGGGCAGGGCGTGCGCTGCGAACTGGATGCCAGAGGCGAGAAACTCGGCTATAAGATCAGAGAGGCACAGATGCAGAAGGTTCCCTATATTTTGATTGCCGGGGAGCGCGAGGAACGGGAGGGAAGGATCACCGTCAGGAGCCGGGACGGCGGTCAGGACAGTAAAAATACGCAGTCGCTGTCGCTGCAGGCGTTTGTGGAAATGGTTTCCGCGGGACAGAAGGGGGCAGAGACGTAAAAAAATACCGGCAGAAGATTGCATTTCCGCGCCGGCTTCGTTATACTTTTAACAGGTCCCGCAGACTGATACCGCGGGGCTTTGGGAGGAAATCATGGATATATTCGAATACATGCGCAGCGCCAATATGGAAAAAGAGTCGCCGCTGGCGGCAAGGCTCCGTCCCGCCACGCTGGATGAAGTCGTGGGGCAGAAGCATATTATCGGCAAAGATAAGCTGTTGTACCGCGCCATTCAGGCGGATAAAATCAGTTCGGTTATCTTTTATGGGCCGCCGGGAACGGGGAAGACGACGCTGGCGAAGGTGATCGCACAGACGACGAGCGCGGAATTTACCCAGATTAACGCCACGTCGGCGGGCAAAAAGGATATGGAGGAAGTGGTTGCGCGGGCAAAGGACGCCATGGGCATGTACGGAAAAAAGACGATTCTCTTTATCGACGAGATCCATCGTTTTAATAAGGGCCAGCAGGATTACCTTCTGCCCTTTGTCGAGGACGGAACCGTTGTGCTGATCGGGGCGACGACGGAAAATCCGTATTTCGAGGTGAA
>CATLGN010000104.1 GCA_949935685.1 uncultured Lachnospiraceae bacterium
AAAGATGGACGCAGATCACCGCTTTCGCCTGCGGGTACTTTTCCAGCGCGCGCCGCAGCGCCTGCGGGGACATATTCCAGGTGTCCGGCTCCGAATCGACAAAGACCGGCGTGCCGCCTTCATAACGCACCGGATTACAGCTTGCCGAAAATGTCAGGTCGGAACAGAGCACCACATCGCCCGGCCCGATGCCCAGAAGCTTTACCGCCAAATGGATGGCCGCGGTTCCCGCGCTCAGCGCCGCCGTGTATTTCGCTCCCGTATAATCCGCGATTTCCTGCTCGAACGCATTGACATGCGGCCCCACCGGCGCAATCCAGTTTGTGTCAAAAGCCTCCTGCACATATTTCTGTTCCCACTCATGCATCGTTGGGGAAGCCAGCCAAATCTTTTTCCGTTCCATATTCTTACTCCTCCTGCCGTTTTGCCCCCGCCGTATCTGCCTGCGGCGTATAGGTGGGAACGATCTCCTGCAACAGTTCCCTTACCGTCGTTGTTTCGCTTTCCACTGCCGATTTCAGATCTCTTAGCTGGACAAAGAATTTCCGCTCGTCAAACTCAATCGGTTTTCCGATATGAATCAGCTTATTCTCCGTCTCTTTCATCCCTTCCTCATGCATCAGCAGTTCTTCATACAGCTTTTCACCGGGCCGCAGCCCCGTAAACTCAATACGGATGTCGTCTTCCACCTTATACCCCGAAAGCCGGATCAGGTTCTTTGCCAGATCCAGTATTTTGACGGGTTCCCCCATATCCAGTACAAAAATCTCTCCGCCTTTCGCATAGGCGCCCGCCTGCAGTACAAGGGAAACCGCCTCCGGTATCGTCATAAAATAACGGATAATATCGGGATGTGTCACCGTCACCGGGCCTCCCGCCTCGATCTGTTTGCGAAAGAGCGGAATCACGCTGCCGTTGCTGCCGAGTACATTGCCAAACCGCACCGCGACAAACTCCGTATCATAGTATTTATTAAATGTCTGGATAATCATCTCGCAGATCCGCTTGGTCGCTCCCATCACATTGGTCGGATTGACCGCTTTGTCCGTGGAGATCATAACGAACTTCCGCACCCCGTTCATCGCCGCTGCCTGCGCCGTCTTCCATGTGCCGAAGACATTGTTTTTCACCGCCTCGTCCGGGCTGACCTCCATCAGCGGCACATGCTTGTGCGCCGCCGCATGGTATACGATATTCGGCCGGTATGTCTCAAAAATAGCGTTCATTCTGGCCGTATTGCGCACGGAGGCGATCAACACCAGCATATCCAGATCCGGGTACCGGATCAGCAGTTCCTGTTGTATCTCATAGGCATTGTTTTCATAAATATCGACAATAATAAGCCGCCCGGGCTGATGAGAGGCGATCTGCCGGCAAAGCTCGCTCCCAATGGAGCCGCCGCCGCCGGTCACAAGCACCGTCTGATCTTTTACATAACCGAGAATGGAATCCAAGTCCACTTTGATCGGGTCGCGCCCGAGCAGATCTTCCACATCCACGTCCCGCAGCTTGCTCACATCCACTTCCCCGTTGACAAGCTGATACATGCCGGGCAGTGTCCGCAGTTTGCAGTTTGTCTGCCCCGCGATTTCCACGATCTCCCGGATCGTGCGCCGGCCTGCGGAAGGAATGGCGATGATAATTTCATCAATGCCGTACAGCGCCGCATTTTCCACGATTTTATCCCTGCCGCCCACGACTTTGATCCCCTGGATATACCGTCCCTGTTTCTGCGGATCGTCGTCGATGATAACACGGATGCGCATCGTACTGAAATAGCTGGAATTGATCTCTTTGATAATCGTGTTGCCCGCATCGCCGGCGCCTACGATCATTACCGCGATACTGTTATTTTTATTATGCCGCCGCCGCCGTTTCTCCCGCGCAAAGCGGTAGGCAAACCGACTCATCATCGTTGCGCCCACAAGCAGAAACGCATTAAAGAAATAATAGCTTTTCGGCACTTCCCTGTCAAATACAAGCAGCGTCACACCCTGCAGCGCCGCGCTGGCAAACGAGGCCACAATAATATTCTGCATCTCACTGACACCCGCATACGCCCACAGACTGTGATACAGCCGGAAGCAGTAGAACAAGAGGAGCGTAAGCAGAATGCTGACCGGAAGATGTTCCCAGACGGCATTGATAAAATATCCCGGTATCTCATCCAACTGAAACTCATACCGGAGCAGCAGCGCCAAAAAATTGCAGCAGCAGACCGCTATTATGTCATAGGCAAGCAGAAACGCCCGCCGCGTCACCAGCTTATAATTCAATACCTTCTTTTTCATAATGTCCCTTCTTATTTTATGCCTTTCAGACAGAAATGGTTCCTGAAGCGTCAGAACATTTTTCCGCCGGAGCGGCCACAAGCGGCGTCAGCGCAACGAGAAATGCAAATCCAATCGGAATACTGGGATGAAAGATCCATTCCGTTACGCCGGCAAGCAAAAACGCGATTGTCACAACAAGCGGAAATATGGCAAAATCTGTCTGCCTGCAGTTCTTCTTATAATACAGGATACTCTGCGCCACGCCAAGCACAACCGTAAAAATAAATACAATTCCCGTCGGTATCCCATGATCGTGCGCTACCTGCATATAAGAATTATGGGCATGATACAGCGTTATATTCGCATCGACATCCTCCACCAGCATGGAATCATGCCCGGTCAGGTTCAGATTATCATAATAAATACCGAAAATCTCAAACCGGCCGTTGGAGACATCATCCTCGTCGGGATTATGGAAGGTATAATCTTTCACCGTATAGATCTGTCCGTCCCGCTCCACCGTATCGACAATATTATCGTCAAATATAATTTCCCCGTCCTCACCCTCCGTGCGATCCCCGGGTCCGCTGACCGCACCCGTAATCTCCGTCAGATTGATCTCAATGCCGAGCCATTTTTCCAGAAAGGTCTCGCCGAGCTGCGCGATATTCATATATTTGCTGGAATCCATGCGCTCCTTTTTTTCGATGCGGTCGCTGAACCATTCCGCTCCCGTAATCCATACGGGGCGTCCTACCACGGCAGGGCCGCAGCGCATCAGTGTATACACAACCGGAAAGACAAGCACTACCGGGCTGACCGCCAGGAAAATCTTGCACAGTATGCCCTTCAGACTGTCCCGGTAAAAGAAAATTTCCGCAGTCAAAAAGGCAGCGGCGGAAAGCGCGGCCACGGCGAGCGCCGCCGTCCGGGACAATGTCATCAGCAGATAGGCGCTGACCGCGCCCAGCGTAATCCATTCAAAATAGATTTTACGAAACGGAATCTTTCCTTTTTCCCGCATCTTTGCCAGAATCGCACTGATCGTGCAGGCAAAGACAAGCATCCAGAACAGGCCGGCCGTCGCCACCGAGGAGAACCAGCCCGGATAGCGGACAAACTCAAAACTGTAATACGGGCGAAACAGCGCTGCGCTTCCCAGCATCAGCCAGAACGCCAGAATACAGCCGTAACAGAAATTTTTCAGAAAGCGATTGATGCCCGCCGCATCAAAACGATACAGATATAATGTTGTGAACGGAATCACAATCGAAAACGGCCATGTCCGCGTATTGCGAAAAATAACGATCAGCGCAAAAAACAAAAAGACCAGCCAGCCATACGCATAATAGTGGGTGCGGATTTCCCGTCTTCGCACCCGGCCCCAGAACACGCCGAGCAGTTCGACGTAAATCCATACGGTCATCCCGCTGAGCACATACATAACCGTCTCTTTCGCGTCTCTGCCCTTCCAGAATGTACCGCCGAGAAACAGCAGGGCGGCCGCAGCCTGTCCGTATCCAATCCAGCGCCAGTTGCGCTCCTGTGCACGGTACATGCACAAAAGCGCAATTCCGAACGCCGTATTCATAATCCTTGTGGCAACGGAATGTCCGTATTCGCTGCCGGAATTATAATAATACAGCGTCATCAGACAGATACAGGCAAAGCAGCAAATCTGCACCATATCGATCTGCACATTGGTATCCCGGAGTTTTCGCAGCAGCGCCAGAAAAGAAACCTGCCGTATCCAACAGCTTCCCAGACCGGCAAACAGCAGACTTGCCAGTGTATACATACCCCGGTCCCATACCGTCCCGCCAAACACACCAAATACGACAGACGCACAGAAAAACCCCGCAGCCACCGTCCACACCGCCAACTGCAGCGCAGCCTTTATTTTCTTTTCTCTGTTATCCTCAACCGGCATACGGCTCATGTTCTTTCCTGTCCTTCTTTTTTCCTGTCAGACTGATCACCGCGGCGCCCGCCAGCAGAATCAGGCTGTCGTAAAATAAAATCTGCACCGGATGCAGGGGTTTTTGGTAAGTAAAACGAATATTGGCGCTCGCATCGTCAATCACGGTCGGTCCGTAATAAAAATGCAGATTCTCCGCCGGTCCGTTTCCGGAAAGGGAGCGATAATGCACAACCGGCGCCGCTTCCCCGTAATCCTTGCACAGGATACCCACATAATAACGGCTGCCGGCCCGCAATTTCAGATCCACCGGAATATCCGTCAGTTCCCCGTCCCGCATCTCGCTGATGTCGTATGGGACGACGGCAAATTCCTGCAGGTTTTCGTCATAAAAATGCAGATATAATGTCCCCTGACCGGCTCTCCCGTCCAGCTTCCCGATGTCTACGCCAAGCGACCTGATCCTGTCATACCGGGGTACAAACTCCTGAATGGCCGCCACTTCACCGACCGGTCCGGTATCCATACTGTAATCCGCCGCCGTCCGGGAAATCTCCTCGTCTTTTATCACCCCGCCGGGAAAGATCAGGAGCCACCCTGCTGCCACGGCAAGCGCCGTCAGCACTGCCGGAAGCGATTGTCTTGTTATCCATGTCATACGCTGATTCCTTACATTTGTCCCGATCAGTCAGCCGCCGGCGTATCCGGCAGCCTTGTGATCGCATAGATTTTAAAGTCATTGTGCTCGATGCCGTAGTTTCCCATAAACTGCCGCTGCCATCCGTGCTCTGCCAGATACGCGTCCGTCGGCGTCGGCCAGTAGATCGTGTCCAGCAGCCAGATCGTTTCATAGGGACAGTTGTCCAGATCCGTCCCCTGCCAGAGCATTTTCTCCTCATCGCTCCAATAATAGTCATATACGAACTTATAGCTCTCATAGTTATAAGCGATTATGTCCCGTTCCCCGACATGGCTCTCCAGAAACGCCTCCGTCTCCGCCGTATGCGTCCACTCATATTCCCGATAGACGGACTGCTTATAATCCACTAGTCCCGCGCAAAACAGAAAAACAAGCAGCGCAATATATACCGGCCGCGGCGCATACCGGCACAGCGTCACGGCCAGAAATACGGCCACAAGCCCCATGCACGGCAGCAGATACCGCACGATAAAGACCGGGCGGAGCAGATTGGACGCCACAATACCGGTCACGGCCGTCAGAACGGGCGTCAGCAGGCAGAGCAGGGCAAACGTCCCTTCTTTCCGTTCCCCGCACACGATCATCCGCACCGCCGCGGCGACGCCAAACGCCAGCAGCACAAGCCAGACGGCCGTCGTCCCCGGAATGTCCATATCAAATAAAAACGGGAAAAATTCTTTCACCGTCTCTCCTGTAATCTCGGCAATCCAGTAATTTTTTGATACCCCTTTTATCTGCAGGCGCATATACGGAATCCATGGGGCAAACAAAAGCAGCGAGACGCAGACCGACAACAGCCACTGCAACAGCCCCTTCCGCCTTCTGCCGGCCGGCACCGGCGCAAAAGCCAGCGCCAGAAACAGAAAGCCATAGATCAAAATCGCCGAGACAAACGCAAAATAGTGGGTATATGCCGCCGCCGCAGAAGTCAGGACAATGCCGGCAAAATACCGCCATTTCCGCTCCAGATACGCCTCATAAGCCCACAATCCCATAAACGTGATAAAAAATATGGCCCAGGAATACATCCTGACCTGCACCGCATATTCCATCGTACACGGAATCACACCGAGCAGAAAGTCAAAGGCCAGCGCCGCATGAAACCCAAACCGCTTCCAAATGACGGCCGCTCCCCATGTCATACAGAGCAGCATGGGAATGATCGACACGATTTTCAGCGAAAGCAGGCTGCTGCCGAATACAAGCACAAAGCATTTTGCGATCAGATAATACAGCGGGGGATGCACATCGGAGGCTGTCCCATGGATAATGCCCGCGAAATCCGCATGCAGCAGTTCGATCGTAAACGCTTCATCGGTCCATATATTATTGTTAAAGCAAAGTGACAGATAACAGATCAGAAAGAGCAGCGCGGCCGCCGCCAACAGTCCGGTCTTCTGTCCGAGGGTCAGTTTACGATTCATCCGTCTCTTCCTTCCGCCCGATGATTTCCCGGATCACATACTGCGGAGAATTGTTCAGGCT
>CATLGN010000105.1 GCA_949935685.1 uncultured Lachnospiraceae bacterium
ACTGAGCCTTGTCTGCCTGAAACAGCTTCTGCTCGAAAAGCGGATCATTGAAATGGGCAAAGCCGTACTCGCAAGCCTGCTGCTGAATCTGGGTTTTCTCGTCCCCTTTCTGGATTTTTACCAGAACGGAGACCTGTGGATGGACGCTCTGGAACTGGGCACCTATCAGGAATACACCATGAATCTCTCCGGGCTTCTGGGCCTGCAGACAACCGGCGGTTACTACACGCTGACATTCGGCCTTCCGCTGGCAATATGCGCCGGGATTGCACTCGCCTATGTGCTGATCGAAAGTCATGACGAGCAGGAATGTTATCTGCGGTATCTGTTCGCCCTTGGCGCGGCATGCACCTTTATGATGCTGAACTTTTTCCCCGGCTGGAAGATGATGTCGATCCCGCTGCTCGATGTGATCCTGAACAAGATACAGTTTGCATGGCGGCTGCTGGGCCCCGCCAGTCTGCTGTTCGCTGTCACCGGCAGTATCTGCTGTTTCCGCTCCAAAATGCTCAAACGCTACAGCCGCACGCTGCTGATTGCGCTCGCCGCCATATCCATGCTCTCCGCGGCAAGATTCCGCGAAGAAGATTTCGCTTATCCGACCGAACGGGACTATACATTCGGCCATGAGAGCAAGCTGATCGGCATTCCCAGGGGCGCCAATACCGTCGTCTACCCGTTCGAATGGCGGCCGCGCCATACGACGGACAAAGCGCTGGAAACCGAACCCCTATTATCGGATATTAACCAGATCAGTCTGAAAAATGCAGAGCGGGAAGGGGTAACGACTACCCTCGAATACACCTGTCTCTCCCCGGAGCAATATATCGAAGTACCGGTTATCTATTATAAGGGATATGAGGCGAAAGACGAAAACGGCAATACCGTTACGCTGGAAGAAGGCGATAACAACAGAATCCGCGTTATGCTGACAGGGGACGGCAAGCCGCACACGGTAACGCTGGCGTACCGCAGCCCGGTCTCCTATACCCTGTCCGCCTGGGTGTCCATCCTGACCTGCGCGGCGCTGCTTACGCTCGGTATTCTGTCCCGTTTTATCACCGTCAAACCTGTTATCAGAAAGGAAAACAAAGATGTTAGACAAGACCGCAGTGCTGATTCCCTGCTATAATGAAGCGCCTACCATAGAAAAGGTGATACGGGACGCCAAAGCCGCTCTGCCGGACGCCGTTATCTATGTTTATGACAACAATTCCACCGACGATACGGCGGCGATTGCCACCAAAGCCGGCGCTGTTGTGAGAAAAGAATACCAGCAGGGAAAGGGAAATGTCATTCGCCGCATGTTCCGTGAAATCGATGCCAAATGCTATATCCTGATCGACGGCGATGACACTTATCCGCTGGAATCCGCCGCCCGCATGGCGGATATGGTTGTCGGCGACCGGCTCTCCTCCACCTACTTCTCAGAAAACAAACGTCCTTTCCACAACTTTGGCAACAGTCTGGTTCGGGGAAGCATCAACCGCCTGTTCCATACCGACATCAAAGATATTATGACCGGTTATCGTGCGTTCAGCTATGCTTTTGTCAAAACGTTTCCGGTTCTTTCACAGGGGTTCGAGATCGAGACGGAAATGACCATTCATGCCGTCTACAACCATATGCAGATCGAAAATGTTGTCGTAGATTACCGGGACAGACCGCAGGGAAGCGTCTCCAAGCTTAACACATATTCCGACGGCTGCCGGGTGTTGAAGATGATCCTGCGCCTGTTTAAAACATACAAACCGCTGGCATTCTTTTCCCTGATCGCCGCCGGTCTGATGCTGCTTGCCACCGGCTTTTTTATCCCGGTCTTTATCCGGTTTCTGGAAACCCATCTGGTACTCCAGATTCCCACGCTGGTCGTATGCGGCTTCGTAACGCTGGCAGCCATCCAGTCTTTTTTTGCCGGGCTGATTTTAAGCAATATGAGCGAAAACAACAGACGGGATTTTGAATATCAACTGCAGCGAACCGCCGATATGTATAAAGCGCTGTGCCGGGAAACGGAACGGGTCATGAAATAATATCCGCTGACAGTGTCACGCCGCCCTCCGCCACATTCACAACAATCTCCGCCTCTGCGGATACCACATCCCCCTGCCAGCCGTTAAAACGGCTCTCTTTCCCGGACGCCGCACGGACCGATACCGGATAGTCCGTAAAATAGTATCCGGTCCAGGCGCCGTCTCTGATTGTTATTTCTTTCTCATTGACAAAGATATGTACGTCCGCATCCCGCGGCGCCACAATCCGTACGGGCTGCAGCGTACCCTGCAGTCCAAAATCCTGTTTCATATACGCCATAATAAAGTCATATCGTTTCAGGAAAAAGCGATACAAATCCATGACCTCCGCATCGTAATCTGTTTCCGTCCAGGTATCCCCATAAAATCTGCCATATTCCTGCAGCATGGGTTCCTTCATAAGTTCCGCAAGCCGTTCCAACTCCGGCAGCACCGTGTCATTTGACAGACACGTATTCGTCAGATCGCAGAAATTCAGGACAAACGCCTCCCGGAACTGCGGATTATTCATGGCATTGTCAAACAACGGACAGGTATCCCGGACATACTGAAAAGTATCCATATCCGCAAGATGTTCCGACAGTCCTCCCTCCGAAAAATTCAAGTCAAAGAGCATCCACCGCCACCGGCCGTCCTGACGCGTATGCTCCGTTACCGACCGGGAACGCCAAAGCGCTTCGTTCATATCCGGCCAGTCGCCGCATCTCGCAATATAAATCTGCGTTCCGTAATAATCCAGAAAGCTCTGCATATCAATCGTTTCACAGAGTGTCTCATAGTCAGCCGCCTGCGAAAAGTCGGCCGTTTCCGCCATGTCCTGTAAATCCTGAAATTTCCAGTAATCCGTCTCACCGCCGCACTCCAGCAGACCCGATTTCACCATAATCACATCATCTTCCGGCACATGATAATGTTCCGCAATATACGAGTCTCCAAACTTTTCCGTCAGATGATAAATCCCCCAGTATTCCCCATCCAGAAACATATAACAGGGAGTGTTCCGCATTGTGGCAAATTCCAGATCACCGCATACGTTATGGATGAGCACGTCCCGGATCTTTATTTTATAATCGTTGGCGCCCGCAAAAAGCGTGACCGCACAGGAGCCGGTTTCTCCAAAAAACGGCACCTGAAACGTATCGCTGCCGCCATAAATATCTCTGGCAAACAGGTTCAGGCTTTTCTGCGCATAGGCGCGTGTAGCGCCTCCTTTGATGCGAACGCCGATTTCCTCCGACAAAACCAGATGACGGTCGCCTGTAAAATAATCGATATGCGCCGGTCTCTCCCATTCCCTTCCCCGGCACATAAAGTTTCCCTCCCACCGCATCCAGTTATCCGGATGCGCCAGTCCATTCGCGGCATATGTGCCGAATGTTTTACCCGCCACATAGATGCCCGTCTCGTAATCAAACAGATGCGCCGGATCCGTGACAACGGACATCACCGGAAGATCGGCATATCCTTTATCCGCAAAGCCAATGAAGTATGTCCCTGTGACAGTGCCGCTTTTCCGCATACCGGTATCGTCATACACTGCCGCCCGTACGACGACCGCTTTATCCACCGACCCGGTGGGCGCCGCAAACTGTTCTTCCGTCCCAAACGCATACCCCAGCGAAGTATCCGTTCTCCCGGCATATGTATTGACATGATCGGAAACATCCGCAATCCAGACAGGTTCCCGATACAAAAGAGAATCCGTTGTCGGCTCGCTGCCGTCCAGCGTATAATAAATATTTCCCTCGCCCCGTTTTCTGATATACAACCAAAACGGCGTGTTATAAAATCCGCTCTCCGCTGAGAAAACAGGTTCCTCCAGCGCTTCCGCCGCGATCTTTTCCCGGCTGTCATTTGTCTCTCCCATCGAAGGAACCGCAATACACCAACTGTCCGAACTTTCCGTTTCCCGCACATAGCTGGTATTATACCGCAGTTCGGGAACTGTCACAGAATCGACCATCCGCCCACGGCTGTCCAGCAGCGCCAGCGTGCTGTCCCCGTTTTTCGCAATGGTAAGGTCCGCATACGCCGCATTTCCTTTGTCTTTCTTTTTGGCCAGATAAATAATCTGATACGCGTCTGCCTCTATCGTTATGCCATCCAGCGAAAAGACGTGATCGCTCTCTGCCAGACGATAGCCGTCCAAACAGATAACGTCAGTGCCCGCATTGTACAGCTCGATATAATCCCGATAGGTTCCGTCTTCACAGGCAGCAATGGAGAAATTCCGGCATATCTCATTGATCCTCACTGCCCCGCTCTCTCTGTTTTCGTCTCTGCGGCACAGCAAATCCACCGCGCATAAAAATGCCAGAACACATGCCAGCAGCACAATAGCGAACTGCTTTATCCTAATCCGTATCATATACCTTCTCTACTTTCCACCCTCTGATACAATGCCAAAACCGCCATCCGAACAGAAGCAATGTCACCACGCTCGACACAAACAGTGCGGCGTTCACCCCGTCTACGCCCCACGCTGCGATACAGGGCCAGGATACGGCGGCGGCCGCCGCCACGCCTGCGGCCGCTCCCATCAAAAGCCCTCTCCGGTCCCGCAGAATCGTCAGCACCGTTCCCACAAACCAGATCAGCGCGATCAGGCCGCAGCAGGCTATGGTCGGCAGCAGCAGATAAGCGTAATCCCGGATCGATTCCGTAAAGAGCAGCACCAGCGCCCATTCGCCGAGAAGCGCGCTGCCGCCGAGCGACAACAGAACAAGCACAATCACCGCGCCCGTCAGCCTGCCAAATAACGCCAGAAACCGGTCTTTCTCATTCCGCTCCAGATAACCGGCAAACAGCCCCGTAAATGTTGTAAAAATATAAGAGGCGAGAAGCTGGATCACGGAAGCGGGAATGGCCACCGAACTGTAAAACCCCAACACCTCGCTGCCGGCGATCTTTTCCAGAAAATAGCGCGGAATGGGAACCACCGCATTGAGGCATATCGCATAGAGAAACAGCGGCGCACATTCCCGGGTAAGCGATACCAACGGCTGCTTTTCCAGACGGAAAGAAAAGGGACTGCACCGGTAGGCGCCCGGTATATCGAACGCCGCGATCACGCCATAGGCACAGACAATCATCACAATCGTTGTCACGATCAGACTGCCCGTAATATATAATACCACAACAAAAGCCGTCAGTGTCAGAACACTTCGCATCAGGAAAGATTTACCGGCCACATCCAGCCGCCATGCCTTCTGGTCAATCCCGTGAAAAACGTCCACCACCGGTTCGTGCAGCCGATAAACCATAAACAGCAGCAAAAATACGGTGACATACGGCGGATAGCCGTTGCACAGTACAAACACGCCATACAGCAGAAAGGCCGCCGCCGTAGCCGCCGCTCTGTGTGTCACATAATTGTCCGCACTGTATACGCCGGCTGCATCGGATACCTGAAAGTTTCGAATGCAGAAATAGGAAATATTGGTAAAAATATTGGTCAGCGACAGTCCCAGAGACAAATATCCCGCCGCCGTATACCCGGCCAGATGCACAACCAGCACCGTCATCATCCACTGTGCGCCGATAAAGGCTATGGAGCCTGTCACATTCCAGAGCATATTGCTGCGGATAGTCTTTGCCGAAACGGCCGTTTCCTTATGTTCCATTCTGTCCTTCCTCTACATAAACCGCCTGCAGCGTAAACGGAACGCCGTCATACGCCTGCGAGAAGTCATACACCGCTCCCGTATCTTCCCGCACCCAGTGATCGAACCGCCAGCCCTCCCGTTTCGGATCCCGTGGCTCCCGGAGTTTCCTGCCTTCCACGGCATCGATCTGTGTCACATACATCGTACCCGGCCCCGGGTCGCAGGAAATCCGGTCATATCGGCGGCCCTCCAGCCAAATATCACTGCAAAACTCCATTCTCTCTTCCAGAAAGTCCCGGATGGTATCGATCTCCGCCTCGTAAGACGCGGCAAATTCCAGCGGTTCTCCGTTCTTAAAGTCTTCGAATGTATCCCACCGGATATAATCCATGGCGGCAGAAGCCCATATTTCCTCCCGATAGCGGTCGATGCCGCCGTCCAGCATAGCCTGAATGGCCGGAACCGCCATCTGCTCATACTCCCGCGCCACGCATGCCCGAAACGCAGGAATCTCATACAGATCATACCACCAGGACGCATTTTCCTGTTTCGTCGCCGCGAAAATCCCCCGCGGCTCCTGAAAGTT
>CATLGN010000106.1 GCA_949935685.1 uncultured Lachnospiraceae bacterium
CTTGGGCTGATATGGCCGCCGCCGCATCAGCTCTTTTGCATAAAAGCAAGCCTGATGACAGGGCATATTCCGATAACAGGCAAAGGCGTTGATCCGGGGATTGGAAATGATTTTGGCGCCCACACTGCGATTATAAATATCGCCGTAATAGATCTCAGAAGCCGCCCTGTCTGTGGCAATCCACACGCCTGCTTTTTCCAATACTTTTTCATCATATAAATAATCGCCGCAGTTCAGAAAGAGCAGATAATCGCCCTCCGCCAGCACAATGGCCTGATTCATGGCGTCATAAATACCTCTGTCTTTCTGCCGCACGACGCGGATTTTTTTATCCACGGGCAGGCGGTCCACCGAACCATCCGCAGACATCCCGTCCTTAACAATTATTTCATATTGCGGATAGCTCTGCGCCAATACGCTTCGCACAGTCTTTCCGAGTTTTTCCCCTGCATCCTTACAGACTATGATAATACTGAAAGTAATCTTTTTCATCTCTTACACCGCCCTTCCCGTAAGCTCCGCAGGAAAAATCCACGTATGGTATGGCACACTCCGTACCAGCAAATCCTGCGCTTTGATTAAAAATATGGCAAAATACAGCATGGCCGCTAATATAACCGCCGTCTGCCAGAATTGCCGCTGCCGTCTGCTTTCGATCCGGCCGACAAGAGACGGCAGCAAAAAGATATGTCCCGCCGTCATATAATACCCCACTCTGGAAATCTCAGGCACAAAGGAACCGCATGTATAGAGCAGCAGAGCAAAAAAGTTCAGATGAAAGTAAAACCGGTTCTGCCTCTGTCCCGCAACAGCCTGACGATAATACAAAACAGACAACAGAAATACTCCGATAATCCTGACAATGTTAATCAGAGAAGTGCCGCCATCCAGATAAGCCGTATTCTCATAGCTGGGATAAAATTTGACAATCAGTTTCAGATACCAGTCCTGAAAGACCAGTCCGCTCGCCGCAGCCAACGTCAGTACTGCAAGATGCCACCGCCTCCATGGCAGATTGGCGAGCGGATAGACAAGCAACACAAGCAGTACCGACTTATGAATCGTCGCCACCGGCAAAATCAGCAGTACAAATTTCGCATACTGCCCTTTCAGCACATATTTCATCGAAAAAACGGCAGCCGACCATGCCAGATAATACCGCACCGTATTCAGGCTTTGAAAATAATAGCTGAGTGTCATAAATAAGAAAAATGAGAACAGAAAGTCCTCACTCTGATCATACACGGCCTTTACCATAAAGCAGACTGTCACAAAAGCAAACAGCGCAAATATGGGCAGTTTTGTATCAATCCCGAACAAAAACTGCATCAGGCGCACAATCATATTAAACCCAAACTCCGTAGGCACGACCTGCTTTAACGGAATCAGATGAAAAAATTCTTCATAGCGGCTGTAATCATTTCCAACCTGATACCGACAGGCCGATACGCCGAACAGCAAAAGAAACAGTGTCAAAAGGCAGACCTGGTTACATACCTGCTGCCTTGTCGGCCCATATCCCGCTAATGCATATCCTTCTCGCTTTTTGACCAGCGCCGCCACCGCGACTGTCAGTATGGTCAGTATGATATATACAGTCATAACGCTCCTTACCCGGTATTTCCGGCGCCTGTCCGTCCTCTTGCTTCCCGCAGTCCGTCACACATAATGGCATAAGCGCGCCATACCGGTATTTCCCGGCACATCACACGCCTGTGCCGCAGCAGAAACTGCAGGGCGATGGGTTTGGCAAGCTTACCATACAGGGATTCGTACAACACACCCCTGTCAAAAAAGAATTTATCATGATAACCGGAAAACCATGTGGATTCCCGTTCCTCTTCCCTTCCGATCGTCACCGGTGTCTTATACACCCGCATGCCGCTGCGGATACAATCCCGGATAAACAGGCTGTCCTCCCCATTGCTGTAACGGGCGCCGCCGCCGAAAAGCAGAGAAAAACTGATATTCTTCCGATGCATCACTTCCCGCCGCAAGGCAAAACTGTATGCCGGGTATCGGCCGCAGTTATAAAGCCGCACCCTGCCATACCGGTCAATATGATATGTCCGTCGCTTTTCACACACGTCCACCTGAAAGAGCAGCATATCCGCCTCCGGATGCGCTGCGAACTGTGCGAGAACCGCACTCCCGTAATCATCCGCATACCGGATGTCTTCATCGGCAAACAGACAAATATCTCCCTGCGCCCGCATTAGCGCATTGTTGCGGCTCAGTCCCACGCCCCGCTCCCGCAGCGACCAGGCTCTGATCAAATGCCCGCAACGGGAAAACTCCTCATAGGCAAAATGGTCACACTGATTGATGATTACGGCATCCGTGCTGATATTCATTTTCTCCGCCAGCGCTGCAGGCGTCTCATTCACTGCAGATACAAGCAGTTCCAGCTTTTGCTCTTTCATGACTGCCTCCCGACGGCGCCGCTTATCATGTGGCGTCCGAAATACAGGCGATACAAGCCTTTATCCGCGCCGGTGATTACGATGCCCAAAACCTCACATTTCATAAAGGCCGCTTCCCGCATCCACCGTTCCAACAGCTTTCCGCCGCCCCGGCCATAGGGGACTTGCAGAATCAGGCCAGCGTCCTCTTTTCTGCCATCCTCCGGTATCGTTACGGCACTCTGAGAAGTGTCCACATACACAACCGTCGCTTTCCCTTTGGAAACACAGGCGATATGTTCCTCCAGCATCCGCCTGCCGGTTTCCGTATCGCCCGCAAAAGTAACGCCAAGTACCGGACAGGCATATCGCTTTTCCAGATCGGACGGCACATAAACGGAATCATCAAACACACAGGCAAACGCCAGCCCCAGAAGAGAGAGCAGAAACCCTGCCACACCGCCGGCGACAACAGCCCGCACCGTCTCATCTTCCATTACGACAAGTGCAGCCTGTCCGTGATCGATCACTTCGATATGATCAAATTCCACCATTTCCTCTGCGAAGCGAACCAGTGCGGCTTCCGCCGCCCGCAGTATCCGTTCGGTCTGCGCCGGTTCCTGTGTTCTCACGGTAACGGTCAACAGACGGATGTCGGATAAAATATCAGCCGTTATCGATTCTTTCACCTGCTGCCGGTCATCCGTATCCGCCAGTTCCTCCATAATCTTATCCAGAATCGGCTCTGTTTTTATCAGATCATTCCATGTATAGCCGTTATAATACTGATAGGCGTCCCCGTCATCGTCCGCCGCAAAAGTCAGATAGAGCTTCGACACCCCTTCATACGAACGGGCGGGCGCAAACGCCACATGTACAGTCAAATAAAGTCCGCCGGCAAGCAACGCGCCCGCCAGTGCACATATAATAGAAATCCATATTTTTTTCCGATAAAGGAGAAGCAGAAGTCTGATGTCCGCCCCTTCCCGCATCCATTCTCTCTCTGTCATAGCCGTCACTTTCCCTCGCGATGCGCTCCGCTTTTCATCGCTGTCGTCTGGCTGCTGTCAATGCCTTCCGTGCTGTCCGGCTTAAACAGAATTTTCAATGTCAGCAGCATCAGCTTAATATCCAGCCATATCGAATAGTTTTCTATATAAAATAAATCCAGTTTTAACTTATCATAAGGGGTTGTATTATATTTGCCATATACCTGCGCATAGCCGGCCAGTCCCGCCTTTACTTTTGTACGGAATATAAATTCCGGCATATCGGCAATATACTGCATAATAATCTCCGGGCGCTCCGGCCGCGGCCCGATAAAAGTCATTTCTCCCTTTACAATATTAAAAAGCTGCGGCAGCTCGTCGATCCGCACCATACGGATAAACTTTCCGACCGGTGTAATCCTGTCGTCGTTTTTAGACGCCAGCCTGGCCACCCCGTCCTTTTCCGCATCCACCCGCATACTGCGGAATTTTAAAATATAAAATTCCCGCATATCCCGGGTACAGCGAACCTGCTTATACAGAACCGGCCCTCTGTCATACAATTTGATCGCAATGGCTGTCAACAGCATAATCGGAGAAGCGATCACACAGAGCAGCACGGCGCAGACAAAATCAATAATTCGTTTCGCCATCCTCTGTTCCACGCTCAGGACATATTCCCGCGTCAGCAAAATGGGGGTGTCAAACAGATGGAGCTGATCCGCCCCTTTAATCAGAATATCCGGTATCTTCGGCATAATATAGACCCGTATCCCCACGCCAAAACAAAATTTATAAATTTTGTTGCGGATCTGAGCCGGAATATCCCAGAGCACAACGCCGTCATAACCGTTTTCCGCTTCCCGGCAGATACCGTCCGCACCGATGCCGATATGGATATTTTTCGTAATCCGATACTTATCGCTCCGGGACGCAAACTTTTGCAGTATATCCTCTATGGGCCTGTCCCCGTGCACCAGCAGCAGATTCCGGGGCGAAAAGATTCGCCGGTAGATGCCCGCGCTTCCCATTGTCCACAATACGATTACCGCCGCCTCCGACAAAGTCATATAAAACAGCGGTACAATATCCAGAAAGCCCCGCACCATCAGACACATCTGCAAATACGTGATGGCATTGACACACAACGTGGCAAAAACCTGCGAAAACATCACTTCACCCGAGCGCAGATAGCCGATTCGCATCCCGCCGTACATCTGAGAAAAGAAAAACAGCAGCACCACGTAGACAAACAGCATCAGAATATGACCTTTAAAATAGAATTTCAGATACATACGTTCGCTGTAATAGCCATACCAGAACAATGCATAGATCACCATCTGCAGTGCAATGCAACAGGATGACAGGGCAATCTGAATCAGTCTCTTATAAGTCTCCAGTTTTCTCATGCGCGTAGTCTCCTCAAACTCTGCGCAGTACGGCACGCGCTGCGTAGAATACAAAATTATACATACTGTATGGCAGAGATAACCCCTCCACCCTTCGATACAGGTTCCAAATCCTGCGAATGGCTTCCAGTTTATCAGAGGAAAGCGTGTTCGTACTTCGCCGGTAAAGCACCAGATTCTCGTCCAGTCCATAAGCCAGATAACCGTGGCGCAGTATATTCCACCAAGTCGCCGTATCCTCACTTTTCACAAGCGGCATACGGATCAACTCCCCTGGTATTTTTTCCGTGTCAAACAGTACCGTGGATGTGAAAATCGTCGTATTTTTCAGCGCCTCCCGATAGCAGAGCCGCTCCGGCACCCGCACCACTTTTCCGGTTCCCCGTCCCGTTTCATCGGCAAACTCATAACCGCTGAATACGAATCCGGCGTTATGCTTTTCCATAAAAGACAACCCTGCGGACAGCCGCCGCGGCTTCCACAAATCATCACTGTCCAGAAAGGCAATATACCTGCCCCGGGCTTCCGCAAGACCGCGGTTTCTGGCTGCCGCCGCCCCCTTATTCTGCGGCTGCCGGATTATGCGAATCCGGCCGTCCAGCGCCGCATACCGCTCCATTATTTCCACACTGCCGTCCTGCGACCTGTCATCTACCAAAAGCAGTTCCCAGTCCGTTTCTTCCTGTCCACGCACGGAGGCAATCGTCTCTTCCAGAAATGCCGCCGCATTGTAGACCGGTATGATAATACTAACGTTACATTTCATATCCGCTATCCCGAACAGACCGTTACAATTCCTCTTTTACCAGATAAATCGGTCTGTTTTTCACTTCCATATACATTTTAGACAGATATTGCCCCACAATGCCGAGACATAAAAGCTGTACGCCGCTGATCGCAGAAATAATGCAGACCAGCGACGGCCAGCCTGAAGTCGGATCGCCAAAAATCACGGTGCGCACAATCGTGAACAGAATCAGTACAAAGGCCAGCAGACAAAAAACCAGCCCAATCACCGATACAAAGGCCAGCGGCATCGTGGAAAAGGCCAGAATACCGTCCAGCGAATACAGAAACAGTTTCCAGAAATTCCACTTGGTCTCCCCTTTGGCCCGCTCGATATTCTCATATTCCAGCCACTTGGTCCGAAATCCCACCCATCCGAAGATTCCCTTTGTAAACCGGTTATATTCCGTCATCGAAAGAATGGCGTCCACCACACAGCGCTTCATCAGCCGGTAATCTCTCGCCCCATCCACAATCTCCGTCTGGGAGATTCGTTTCATCAGCCCGTAAAATCTGCGGGCAAAAAAGGAACGAATCACCGGTTCCCCTTTCCGTGTCACGCGGCGCGTGGCAACGGAATCATATCCTTCTTCCTCCAGATAACGAAGCATTTCCGGCAGCAAT
>CATLGN010000107.1 GCA_949935685.1 uncultured Lachnospiraceae bacterium
TCAGACTGTCCGTCAGCGTATCCACATCCGCGGCCCTGCATATCTCGCTCGCGCTTCCCACATTGTCCACGGCAATGCCCACGCTGACCGCGGGCGTCCCCTTCAGCGTCTTATGAATAAAGGAACCGTCGTTTCCCATCACGCCAAAGTAAGACTTTGTCTCGGTTTTTTCCGCAAAATCATGCAAAAGCGCCTGTGACGGCAGCATCTGGCGGTCGTAATATCCGAGAATCACACCGTCCCCGGTCTGGATCTTCCGCTTCGCCGTGTCAAACGCCGTCAGCGCAATCGCCGCGTCGGGACGGATGACATACGTGGCCGTCTTCGTCCCCCGGAAGCCGATCACCGACTGCGCGATGCCGCCGACTGCCAGATGGAAATCAAATTCCGCATCCTGCAACCGCTCCAGAAGCGCGATCGTCACCTCATTAAAAACGCGCGGAAACAACGCTTTCGACAATACAATGCCGTTATGTTCCCGGAAAGCGCTGCCGTATCCGACCAGATCGCCGGGACGGATGACATCCTTGATCTCGTCATACGAAAGTCCGCAGGTGATGGACAGATCCTCCGCATTTTTCACCTCGCAGGAATCCTCCAGCGCCTTTTTGTCCATACAGATCACACCGTCGATGCAGGTGTCTTCCCGCGTCAGAATGCGCACACGCTGATGCAGCAGCGAACTGCATGCAACATTTTCCAGCGGAATAAAGGCAAGCGTCCCCTCTTTTTTCACCTCCGAAACCATCAATCCCACTTCATCCAGCGGGGAGGCGATCATAAAGGTGGGGGCATCGGGATTTTTTGCCTTTTTTATGGCAAAAACCGACCCCAGACGATCGTTTTTGATCTCATCGCACAGAGGCTCATAGCACGACCGGAGCATTCCGGCAACCTCCCGCTCCGCGCTGCTGACCCCGAAACAGTTACATAGTTTTTCTAATCTCCCTGTGTTCATACCTCTCCTTTTAAAAACCGCCGCAAAATCCATCGTGAAACTTCATTTTGCGGCGGTTTTTCTGTCATATCATATGCCCGGTCAATATCCTTCCACATGCCTCGGAATATTAATAACAAACCCGGGTGCGGACGTTCTCGAGTTCTTCTGACTGCTTCACCGTACACTGTATAAATTCACACAGATCCGCAAAGCTGTCGTTCAAACCGGTGCCGCCCTTTTTTGGCATTTTCAAAATCGGTGTTTTGTCTTTATATGCCGCAATTGTATCCGCATTTTCCACGGACATCATGGCGCAGGACTTTATATCGGTACTCTCCAGAATGGAGGTGGAAATCATAGCGGCCATCTTTCCGTAATCCAGGTAGTTAAAGCACGGCCCGCACAGAACAAAGTCCGGCTTCACCTTTTTTACCATGGCTGTCATTTTTTTCACAACTTCTTCTTCATTGTCCCGGAAATATTCATTGCCGCAGTAAAGCGTGGCGGCAACCTGCGCTCCGATTTTTTCGAAATGGGGTTCCAGCATCAGCGCAGAACCAATCCCGCCTTTCACGGCAGTCAGTCCCACATTCGGATTTGACTTTCCGCCGGCTCCTGCCAGCCCCTGATCAAAAATCAACACAACTTTCATATCCTGCCTCCTGTATCATTTCCATATGGTCAGCGCAGTATGTGCGCTGACCTGTTGAAACATCTTAATCCAATTCGAGATCGTCAAAGGACAGATCATCCAGTTCGTCCGTCTCGCCGCTCGCGGCGCTTTCTTCCTCCAGATAACGCTTATCCAGAAGTTTAAAGAATGGATAGTAGATCAGTATATCCACAGCCAGCATGACAATCTGGACGACGGAACCCATTACCGATCCCGTTACCAGGAATCCCGAGAAGACAATCGGGCAGGTCCACGGCAGTTGGACACCCAGCGTGATCGGCATAATGCCTGTCACTGTGGCGACATATCCGATAATCGTATTGGCAACCGGCGCAAGGATAAACGGAACCGCCATCAGCGGGTTCAATACGATCGGCAGACCAAAGATCAACGGCTCGTTGATACCGAAAATACCGGCCGGAAGCGACAGTCTTCCCAGCGTCTTCATCCGGTTGGATTTTCCCAGGAACGCCATCATGATAACAAGGCCCAGTGTGGAACCGCCGCCGCCGAAATTGCAGAAGAAATCCGAGAAACCGGCCGTAAAGATATTGGTCATTTCCAGACCTGCCTGCGCAGCCTCATAGTTTTCTACGGTCAATACTTTATGAATCGGGCTGAAAATCGTATTGGTAACAGCCGGTCCGTTGATACCGAAGAACCAGAACAGCGTGGACAGGAACTGATAGATCACTTCAAATCCCGACAGTTTGCCAAGTCCTACGAGAGGCGCCTGTAATACCTGATAAATGAAATAGTGAACATACTCAAAGGATGTATGGTCAAAAATAATTCCGACTGCAAAGAATACGGTCATCGCGATCGCCGACGGAACCAGCGAGGCAAACGATTCCATAACCATCGGCGGAACACCGTCCGGCAGACGGATAATCAGTTTCTTTCTGATCGCCCACGCATAGATCTCCACCGACAAAATCGCCGTAATCATCGCCAGGAACATACCTGCCGTTCCCAGAAACGTAAACTGGAATCCGCTGAAGGATGCCGCTTCCGCAGCGCCTTCCACTTCCACAAATGTTTTCTGCGGGGTAATAATCAGAAAACATACCAGTGCCACAACCGCGCCGCCGATCCGGTTTTCCAGTCCCTTCTCCCGCGCATAACAGTATCCGATACTCAGAACGCCAAGGAGCGCCACACAGTCAAAGGCTATCGCTGACACCCGTCCCAGATACGCATCCCAGCCGGCTCCGAAAATGGCAGTCATCATATCCAGAAATCCCTGCATCGGGAAATTGGAAATCAGCAGGAAAATAGAACCGACGATCGTAATCGGAACCGTTACCAGAAATCCGTCACGGATTGCGGACAGTATCTTGTTCCTTGACAGCACATTCGCAATGGGCATCAGGATTTTTTCAAGTTTCTGCATCATAACTTATTTTCCTCTACTTTCTTTGTACAGCTTCATCGCTTTCTTTAAAACTCTCTCGCCGTCCACATTGCCATAATCCGTGCTGTCAATCACCGTCACAACCCGATCCTGGCCATACCGCTCGTTCACCTTCTCATACAGATGTTTTACCTGCGGCCCGAGCAGAATCACTTCCGGATTGAATTCCGTTACAATGTCGTTCATCTGTGCATCGGAAAATGCCTTGATCTCGATTGGCAGTTCATGCGCATCCGCGGTTTTCTGCATCTTGCTTGCCAGCAGACTGGTGGACATTCCTGCATTGCAGAATAAGTAAAAACGTTTCATAATGATTTTCCTCCTTTCCCTCAATTCATTTTTTTGTAAAGCCCGATCAGCTCCACAGCCAATAATTTAATGGTTTCCGCCGCCATCAACTGGTCCTCGGCGTGCATCAGCAGCAGGCACACTTCCGTCTTTTCTCCGCCCGCTTCCTTTGTGATCAGCTCGGCATGCTGCTTATGCCCGTTTAAATAGCATTCCTCTCCATGCCGGATCATCTCTTCCGCTTTTTCATAATCGCCTTTCTTCGCAGCCTCCAGTGCGGAAATATAATCGCTCTTAGCCTCCCCCACCGCAGAGATGATCTTAAAACAGATCATTTCCATTTCTTCCATGTTGTCTTCCTCCTTATTCATTTTTGTCTTGATTCACCACTACTTTGCTGCAGGCCCACAGATCATGGACTGCGTTTCCTCCTTTGTATACCATCCAGACAGAGAGCAGGAAAATCGCGAACATCGTATAGCCGAGTACCGTCCCGACCGTGCCCGTCGTCAGCATCGCCAGCATCTGCGTGACATATTTCCCCGTGAGCATAAACGAACCTTCGAGAATCATAACGCCTGCAATCTGCCGCAGCGCAAGTCTGTCTGCCGGAAGCGGCTGTCCGTCTTCTCCGATTATGCGGATATTCATCAGCCTCTTGCCAAACGTCTGCCCTCTCCATATTCTGCATGGAATCCCGTAAAAATAGATGGCGCCGAATAAAAGTCCGAGCAGGCCTGCCAGCCAGCCCCAGGGCGCTTCAAACAATGTAATATCGGTATTGATCGCCGTCTCACCCGTCCGCATATTCCACAGGATGCCAACCGGAACCGCGCTGAAAGCCGATCCCAGATACCAGTCCAGCAAAAAGGCAAATATTCTTTTGTTCGGCGGAGCCGGAATAACTTCGATCTTCCTTTGTTTTTTCATGTCCATCCTTCTCATCATTCTATCAGGCCGACAAAGGCCTCCGCGCTTTCCGCCTTCATAATCTTCGACAAAAGAAGCGTGTCGTCGCAGATATTGCCAAGCCAGTCAAAAAATATCTTCAGCAGTTCCCGTTCATCGTCCCTGACAGCCAGCAGTAAGACCAGACGCACCTGATATTCTCCCCATTGCACAGGCTTTTTCAGAATGGCGATGCTCATCGTGGAATGGATGGCCGAATAGTTCAGCGCATGCGGGATCGCATAGCCGTAACTGAACGAAGTGAACGCCATTCGTTCCCGCGCAAACGTGGATTCCTGAAAACTTTCTTCCACGCGTCCGCCCTCATACAGACGGTTGCACATATAGCTGATCACATCTTCCCACGTATCGCACTCCAGATGATAGAAATAGTAATCCTGCAGAATCAGGCATTTGATAAAATTATCAAACTCCGTTTTATAATGCCGCTTATCCAATTCCGCAATTGCCCGGAATATCTTGTATTCGTCACCCGTATTGACAAACATACTGATCGAAATCATCGGTATGTCCAGCTTATGTGTCAACGGTATCGTCGAAATAATCAGATCGGGCCGCAGTTTTTCGATCACCGACGCCTCATAATATTTGAGCACGGCGTCGATTACAATACGCTCTCCAAAACGCTCCAGTATCTTATCGCTGCACGCCCCGGTCAGCGTATTGCTGTTGGGCTGAATCAGAACGACATGATAAAAATATTTGATATTCAGCCGGTCATATGCCGCGCCGAGATGAATCGCCAGAAACCCGATTTCATCTTCCGATATGGAACTGCCCGTATATTCCTCAATAATATGACCGATAAAAACACTCATCTCAAACACAAGCGGATAGGTCTTTTTAATCTCTGCCAGACAGACATTGGAGACGACCGCCCGATAGCGAATCCGTTCCAGAAGATTCTGCAGATGCAGAACAATTCCGTCCTTAAACGTGACATCCCCGGAAAAATCAATATCATATCGCTGCCGAACCGTACTGATAATCTTCACCATCAGTTCTTCCGCCTGTACCAGATATTCTTTTTTCTGATCGAAAAGTGTGCTTCTCTGCCTGCCGATCAGCAGGTTTGCAAACAGAACCACTTCGTTTTCATTCAGGTCAAAACAGAGAGAAGCCGTCACCTTTGTAAAAAACGCCATTGCGATCTGATACTCTTTCGTATCCCGGATTTCGCTACGGCACCTGTCTGTCTCGACATAATTGCAGTTCATCATTCTCTGTATCGAAACGCCCACATGGATCATCAGCATGGGAAATGTCTCTTCCCGCACCCGGTAATGATACTGCCTGAGAATTTCTTCCAGCGTGTTTTTTACTCTGATCAGATCAAAGTTGGGGAAAAGCTCATCGATTTTATTGATATTGATAAAGTTGCCCCGCGTCTCGTTCGCAAGCAGATCTTTATAGACAGACCGCTTGCATTCCTCGCTCCCTTTCAGAAAAATATGACTGTCTGTCCTGACCAGTTCCACGCCTTCATATTTTTCCAGCATCTCGGAGACCTTTTTCATATCGTTTTTGATCGTAAATTCGCTCACATAAATATCATACTGCAGATCAAAAATATTCAGCTTCCGCGCACTGAAAAGCAGCTTTTCAATGATATACTTGCAACGTTCCCCGGAAGTCTGCGGAATCCCCTTCCTGCGCCCCGGACTGCCATGCCCCGGATCATTTTTTTCCAGAGCCTCCCGGTTGATCCGGTATCCATAGCGCACGCTGGATTCTATCAGCCCTTCGCATTCCTTTCGCAGCGACTCCATATCATTGCGGATTGTGCGGTCTGAAACGCTCAGCATCGTTGACAGTTCTTTCCCCGTGATCCAATTCTCTTTTTCTTTTAGAATTTCAAGAATTCTTTTCTGTCTCGTTTGCATAATCAGATT
>CATLGN010000108.1 GCA_949935685.1 uncultured Lachnospiraceae bacterium
ATTTGGAAAAGGACAGGTATCATATGAAAAAGGCAAAAATACATTTTAAACCACCCGGCAACTGGATGAATGATCCCAATGGCTTTTTGTATTATCAGGGAAAGTATCATTTGTTTTATCAGCATTTCCCGTATGCGCCCGTCTGGGGGACGATGCACTGGGGTCATGCGGTGAGTGAGGATCTGGTGAATTGGGAGCATCAGGACGTTGCCCTGTTTCCGACCAAGTATGAAGATCAGAACGGCTGCTTTTCCGGCAGCGCCGTGGAACATGACGGACGGATGTACTTATATTATACGGGTATCCACTACAACGCGGTGGACAGAGAGAATATCCATCTTTGCCCGGGGCAGCAGTTTGAGGCGTGTCAGATGATGATTTCGTCCGACGACGGGTTCCATTTTGACAATTTTAAAGACAAGTCTGTGATCATCCCCTGCATGGGAGACGGGGAAAGCGGCGACAGGACGCATACGAGAGATCCGAAGGTATGGCGGGGAAAGAACGCCTGGTATATGTTGATTGGCAGCAAGGACGGAAACGGAAACGGCCAGCTTCTGATTTATAAGAGCGAGAATCTGACGGACTGGGAGTTTGCCAATTATGTGCCGGGCAGAAACGGCTATGGACAGATGTGGGAATGCCCGGATTATTTTGAGACAGAGGGCGGCAAGGTGCTGGTGATCTCGCCGATGCAGTTGATGCGGGACGGGAAAAAAGACGAAGACCAGACGATCTGTATGTTGGTTGACTTCGAAGAAGATACGTGTGAAATGCACCTTTCCGGCAGCTATCAGTTTATCGACCATGGCTTGGATCTGTATGCGGCGCAGAGTACGACGGATGCGCAGGGGCGGCGGGTTATGGTTGCGTGGCTGCGGATGCCGGAGGCAGTGGACGGCGCGTGGTCGGGCATGTGCTGTATTCCGAGAGTGGTGGAAGTAAAAGACGGCCATATTTATTTTCGCGTGCATCCCAATATTGAGAAGCAGTTTACAAAACGCATTGCGTCGCCGGCGGAAGCGGACGAAGCCGGATACCGTGTCAGCCTGGATCTGGAGGACGGGGAGAGCATCGGCATCGGCGGATACTGGATCTTCCGCAGAGGAAGCCATATCTGTACGGACAGAGCGGGTGTTTTCGCCGGCCATGAGGATTACCGGATGCAGTTTATGACGCCGGAATTGAAGGACGGCTGTCATTTGGACATTTATGTGGACCGGAATCTGGTGGAGGTTTATGTCAATCGCGGCGAGTATGTGATCAGTAATGCGGTTTATGGTCTGGGGGATGAGATCAAAGCCGATGCGAAAGATACGCCGCAGATTGATACGATCGCATAATAACAGAAAGGGTGGGTATGATAATGGCGGAGAATGTGTTTCAGAGGAGACTGGCGAAACATCATGACGAATTGCGGTGGCTTTATATGGAGCTGTACGACAATGCGGATATGTTTGGGGAATTGTGCGCAGCGTTGCACCAATATGACCAGGAGCGCGGCCGTCAACTGAAGAAAAGGGATGCGGCACGGGAGCGGGATGCGGGCTGGTTTCAGAGAAACGATATGCTGGGCATGATGCTGTATATCGATAATTTTGCGGGAAATTTAAAAGGCGTAAAAGACAGGCTGGACTATCTGATGCAGTGCAATGTGAATTATATTCATCTGATGCCGTTTCTGGATACGCCCGAGGGCCGTTCGGACGGCGGCTATGCGGTTTCGGATTTTCGGAAGGTGCAGGAACATCTGGGGACGATGGACGATCTGAAATCGCTGACGGATGCATGCCACAAAAAAGGTCTGAATGTGTGTATGGATTTTGTGATGAATCATACATCGGAGGACCATGAATGGGCCAGACGCGCCAGAGCAGGCGAAGGGGAATATATGAGCCGGTATTTCTTTTTTGATAACGGCGAGCTTCCCGCTGCGTATGAGCGGACCGTGCCGCAGGTATTTCCGACGACTGCGCCGGGCAATTTTACCTGGCTCGGAGACATCGGTTATCATGTGATGACAAGTTTTTATCCCTATCAGTGGGATTTGAATTACCGCAATCCGCGGGTGTTCAATGAAATGATGTATAACTTCCTGTATCTGGCCAATCAGGGGATCGATATTGTCCGTCTGGATGCGGTTCCTTATATCTGGAAGGAACTGAACACATCCTGCCGGAATCTGCCGCAGGTACATACGATTGTGCGCATGATGCGCATGATCAGTGAGATTGTCTGTCCGGGCGTGCTTTTGCTCGGAGAGGTGGTGATGGAGCCGGAAAAAGTGGCGCCGTATTTCGGCACAGTGGAGAAGCCGGAATGCCATATGCTGTATAATGTCACAACGATGGCAAGCACATGGAACACAGTTGCGACGAGGGATGTCCGCCTGCTGCGCCTGCAGATGGATATTGTCAACCGGCTGCCACGGGAGTATGTCTTTTTGAATTACCTGCGGTGTCATGACGATATAGGGTGGGGGCTGGATTACCGGTTCCTGATGCAGTTCGGCATCGGGGAAGTGAGCCATAAAAAGTTTCTGAACGATTTCTTTACCGGACAGTATCCCGGTTCTTTTGCCCGGGGCGAATTGTATAATTCCGATCCCGTATCAGGGGATGCCAGACTGTGCGGGACGACCGCTTCCCTGTGCGGCATTGAAAAGGCGGCCTATGAGAAGGATGAAGCGGCGCTGGAGCGGGCGGTAAAGCTTGACCTGATGCTGCACGCTTATATGTTTACGCAGTCGGGTATTCCGGTACTATACAGCGGGGATGAAATCGGGCAGGAGAACGACTACACATATCATGAGGACCCGAAGAAACGGGAGGATTCCCGTTATCTCCACCGTGGCAGATTCCCCTGGGAGCTGGCGGAGCTGCGAAAGAAAAAAGGCAGTGTGCAGGAGAAGCTGTTCTCCGCCATCGGCGAGATGGAGCGGATTCGCAAACGGTTTTCGGTATTTGATTCCGGCGCGGATGTCCGGACGGTTGATACGGGAAATAACGCCGTATTGGGGCTGGTGCGGCAGACGGAAACGGAAAAACTGGTGGCGCTTTTTAATTTTAGTGAAAATCCGGCAACGGCCTGCGTGCAGGAGAATGACGGCATATACCGGGATCTGATCACCGGCAGTGAGATGAGCGCAGGGGATGTGGAAATGCCGGGCTACGGCGCATACTGGCTGCTGCGGAAAGAGAGCGATGCGGCGGATGGAAACGGTACGGTTAAATAAATATCTGGCGGAGTGCGGTGTCTGTTCCCGCCGTGAGGCCGATCAGCGGATTGCGGAGGGGCGCGTGCGCATCAACGGAAAAAAGGCGGGCCCGGGCAGTAAAGTCTGTCCGGGTGATGCCGTGGACGTGGACGGCAAAGCGCTTCGCGGCAGAAATGCGAAAGTGGTGCTGGCGTATTATAAACCTGTGGGCGTTACCTGTACGGAGCGGGACCGGTTTGCAGACCGTATGGTGACAAAGGAAATCGGGTATCCTGTCCGTGTCACGTATGCGGGCAGACTGGATAAGGATTCCGAGGGTCTGCTTCTGCTCAGCAATGACGGAGATCTGATCCAGCGGATGATGAAAGGGAAAAACGGCCACGAAAAAGAATATATCGTAAAGACGAAGCAGATTGTGACACGGGAATTTCTGGAGCAGATGGCGGCGGGGGTATATCTGAGGGAATTGCAGATAAAGACCCGCCCCTGTCGCGTGGAGCAGATCGGGAAGTATACGTTCCGCATCGTACTGACACAGGGTCTGAACCGGCAGATCAGGCGGATGTGCCGGGAACTGTCAGTCGATGTCGCGCAGTTGAAACGGGTCCGGGTTGTGAATATTACGGCGGACGGATTAAAGCCGGGCGCATACCGGGAAGTGACGGGAGAGGAACGGGCCGCTCTGTACAGAGCGGTCGAAATGGCAGACATCACAGGAAAGGTCGGATATGGAAGCGATGGGAGAGCGGATTGACAGTCGGGCGGATAGCCGGACGGACGATCGGATGCAGGAGATGAAACGGCTTGCGGAAACGCTGCGGGAGGCGTCCCGGGCCTACTATGCGCAGGACCGGGAGATTATGAGCAATCGGGAATATGACAGGCTCTATGAGCGTCTGGAAGAACTGGAGCGGATGACGGGCGTGGTGCTGGCCGGGAGCCCGACCGTTGACGTGGGCTATGAAGCGGTGGAAGAACTGCCGAAGGAACGGCATGAGAGCCGGATGCTGTCTCTGGGGAAGACAAAGGACCGGGAAGAACTGCGCGAATTTCTGGACGGCAGGGAAGGCATCCTGAGCTGGAAGCTGGACGGTCTGACGGTTGTGCTGCATTATGAAGACGGAAAGCTGGCAAAGGCCGTGACACGGGGCAATGGCGAGATCGGCGAAGTGGTGACAAACAATGCCCGCATGTTTTGCAATATTCCCTTACAGATCGCGTATACAGGCGCGCTGACGCTGCGGGGCGAGGCGGTTATCACGTATTCGGATTTTCGCAGGATTAACGAAGAAAATGCGGAGACGGAAGTGCGCTATAAGAATCCCCGGAATCTGTGCAGCGGTTCGGTCAGACAGCTCGACAACCGGGTGACTGCGGGCAGAAGGGTACGTTTTTTTGCCTTTTCCCTCGTGGAAGCCGCAGGCGTTGATTTCGAAAATTCCCGGGAAAAGGAGCTTTTGTTTTTGCGGGAGCAGGGATTCGAGATTGTGGATTACCGCATGGTGACGGAAGACACGATATTGGATGCGGTTGCCCGGTTTGAGCAGGAGATCGGGGCATATGACGTTCCCTCGGACGGTCTTGTACTGGCATTTGACGATCTGGAATACAGCCGTTCTCTGGGTGCGACGGCAAAGTTCCCGAGAGATTCGCTGGCGTTTAAATGGGCGGACGAGCAGGCGGAGACGACGTTGCAGGAGATCGAATGGAGTGCCAGCCGCACAGGGCTGATCAATCCGGTGGCCGTATTCGAACCGGTGGAGCTGGAGGGCACGACAGTCAGCCGGGCTTCGGTGCATAATGTCAGCATTGTCAGGGCGCTGCGTCTGGGCGTGGGAGACCGGATTACCGTCTACAAGGCGAATATGATCATCCCGCAGATTGCCGAAAACCTGACGGGGAGCGGGACCGCGGAGCCGCCGGCCCACTGCCCGGTCTGCGGCGGGGAGACGGCGCTGCGCAGGACGAACGATGTGGAAGCGCTGTACTGTACCAACCCCGGCTGCGATGCGAAAAAGATCAAAGCGTTTACGCTGTTTGTCAGCCGGGACGCCATGAATATCGACGGGCTGTCCGAGGCGACACTGGAAAAGCTGATTGGAAAAGGGTTTATTCACCACTATGCGGATATCTTTCATCTCGACCGTCATCGGTCGGGGATTGTGGAAATGGAAGGGTTTGGAGAGCGCTCGTATCAGAATCTGATCGACAATATCGAACAGGCGCGGCGGACGACGCTGCCCCGTCTGCTGTACAGTCTGGGAATCGAAAACATCGGTCTGGCCAATGCGAAAGTGATCTGCAGAGCCTTTGATTTCGACTGGGAGCGGATACGGAGAGCGGATGCGGAAGAACTGAGCGAGATCGATGGCATCGGCGAGGTGATCGCTGCCGCGTTCTGCCGTTATTTTGCCGATGCCAAAAACGAGGCGGAACTGGATTTGCTGCTGCCGGAGCTTACCATGGAACAAGAGCGGATACCGGACGGGGAACAGCCGCTGCAGGGGATGTCTTTCGTCGTCACCGGCAGTCTGCACCGTTATCCAAACCGCAATGCCCTGAAGGAAGAAGTGGAAAAACGCGGCGGCAGGATTACCGGAAGCGTTACGTCGCGTACCACGGCGCTTGTCAATAACAACACGGCCTCGTCTTCCGCCAAAAATAAAAAGGCCAGAGAACTGGGAATTCCCGTTTTATCGGAGGAGGATTTTGCGGCGCAGTATCTGCAGGAATAGTCCGCGGGACGCCATGCGGGCCTGTGTCGTCATATAGAAAAGAAAAAGGAGCGTAAGAAGATGCCGATTAAAGTACAGAATGATCTGCCGGCCAAGGAGATACTGGAAAACGAAAATATATTTGTGATGGATGAAAACCGTTCCATTCATCAGGACATCCGTCTTTTGCAGATCTGCATTCTGAATCTGATGCCGGTCAAGCAGG
>CATLGN010000109.1 GCA_949935685.1 uncultured Lachnospiraceae bacterium
GCTTGCGGGAAAGCGGAATCTGAAATACCACTACCAGAAAAAAGATGGTACGGAGGTGGTGCTGCGGATCTGCCGTTCACCGGAGTACAGTGAAACTTTGCGGGAAACCTTCTGGCTATTTGAAGAATATACGGAATCAAAAGCGTTGTGAATACGGACCAAATAAAATTCCTTAAAAGCCTCAGCTTTTCAGGAATTTTATTTGGTTTTGAATTTCTTCCGGTACGGTTCCGAAATTCTTTTCCAGTTTATTGCACAGCATATCCAGATGATGCAGCTTCTGACTGAGAACCAGTTTATATTTGTTGACGGTTTCCATATACAACGGATGCTGTACCAGATTTTGCCGGATTGCGGCGGAAAACGGACAGTAGGTAAATAAAATCGGACGCGCCACTTTGTTCAGGCGGGGCGAACCGTTTCCTTCATATGTGATCCAGAGCATATAATCTCTGACAAACATTTCTTTGACGCTGTTTTTGGCCCGCTGCAGGCTCAGACGCAGTTTTTCCTTCGCATCCGGGGACAGCTCCCGGTTTTTCTTATAGAACTGAATATAATCGGTATATTCGCTTGTCAGGGAGGGCTCGGAAATATCGTTCCAGCGCGCGCCCTGTACCCGCTTGCACATTTCCCAGCGGAATTCGCCGGTCATACGGGTCAGGAGCTGGGCAATATCTTCCAGCGCGATGACGGAGAGCATCATCCGGGACGGTGTCAACCGCCGCTTTCCCTCGATTTCCTGCCACATGGCGCCGCGCACGCCGGCATTGGGCATCAGGATAAAGTCCGGCAAAATCTCAGTCTGTACGTATTCCCGTACGACGCCATATTCTTCGCTTGTATATGTCGTCTCGCGGTAGAAGGCGGAAAAATCCAGCTCCCGGATGTCGTCCAGTGCGTCCATAATCCGCTTGGGCGTAACAAGAGACATGGCCAGCGGTTTCATCAGATTGTGGGCGGACAGCAGCGGACAGAATGTGGAAATACGCCCGAATGTCATTTTGTTTACAACCGGGAACACATTTTGCAGTTCAAAGCGTACTTTGTCTATCTGGGAATGCAGGAGCTCTTTTTCCTGGACTTCATTGATTTTCCCCGATTTTTTCTGGTCGCGCAGATAAGCGGGATAATCCATGTCAAACTCGTTGCGGGAAGGCTCTTTTTTTCCCTCATAAATGGCGAGAAGCCATTCATAGAACGTATAAACCCCCTTTTCCACATCGCCGGTGAAGGTGTCCGCCATGGAGAGCAGAAAGGCGGAATTGCCTGCCCCGGCCAGTTCGGGGTCGACAAAGCCGAAATTTAAAAACAGCTTTACCGATACGGGCAGGTTCGGATCGTTGATACTCTGTTCAAAGATTCGGGTATAGATTTTATAAAAATCGCCGGTCATGGCCAGACGGAATTTCCGGTCCGCGTCATCGGTGCCGTCCTTGTCTGGCATTGCCTTATACGCGTTTACTTCTTCCATAAAGCGGTCTGCCAGCGCGTCGTCGCATTCGCTGAAAGCCAGAATTTCAGCCAGCGAATTTGCCAGTTCCGGCGGGATTTCACTGTTTTTGGCTGCTTCCGCCGCGATGGCGGCGGCTTTTTTAGCCGCTTCTTCCTGCGGATCGGGAGCCGGTTTCGCAGGTCTGGACTTGGCGACGGGATCCACCGCCGCGGGCGGGATCACTCTGTCGTAGGGAATGCTGGCATCCAGATCCAGATCTTCGTTTTGCTGTTCCGCCTCTGCGGCCTCGCCAAGTGCCCGGGCAGCGGCCGCCTGTTCATGCCGTTTCTGCAGCATGGCGGCTTTTTCGTAAACCGTGAGCGGTTTTTTGCGGTCCAGCACATATTCACCCGGTTCCCGTGCGCCTGCCCGTGCGGAAGCACAGAAGCGCAGCAGAGAGCCGGAAAACCGTGCGCTGGATGTAAAGAACAGATGCATGACATTGGGCTTGCTCTGGAACATGGTCAGCAGCGCGTCCAGACCATTGTAGGGATAGGGTACAAGCGCCGCATCTGTGGCGGCGATATACGTGCACGAATGGTCACCGGATTTAATATCCTGAATGCCGATGACATCGCCTTTGCGCAGCATCATTCCGCCGCCGGGAAACATCGCACGGATATTTCCCTCTCCGATTACATAAAGCTCTTTCAGGGCATCGCCTGCCTGACAGAGCATTTGTCCGCTTTCAATATTCGTTACTGCCATAAATCCTCCATGGTGACATGTGTGTCATAAAAATACTTGCCTTATTACTTCTTTATGTTACAGTATAACGGAAAAACGGCGAATATACAACCAATAAAAATTTTTTGACGATTGTGTGCACAGAATGAAAAAGTATGGTAAAATGAAAGACAGGTATGTCATAAATATAAAAAGATTGGGAGCGGCGTATGGAATATGATAAGTTGAGTGTGGAAGAAGCGGTAGAATTTTACAAGCCGGATGTGGAAAGTCTGTCAGGTTTTATTCCCTGGCTGGAAGCCCACAGCGGGAGCGAGACATCCAGCGTATTCACGGGAGAAGGAGTGGAAAAACATTCCATCACGTTTCCTGTCTACGACGGGACGCTGATGAATTTTGTGAAGACGGCACAGGCCAGCAGTCTGATCGATCGTAATTATGTATATACATATTCCAGAAACAGAATTCGCACGGCGGCAGACGAAAAGCGGTTTATCCGCAGCGCTACCATAAAGGAGATGGGCGATCTCTGGGGGATTCTTTCGAAATATATTCTGAAGGGCATGACAAAATCCATGCTCTGGTCGGAGGGCGTCAGAAACGGCATTTTCCTTGATCTGCTGCTGAAAATGAATGAGATCCTCGCTTTCTGGGACAGGGAGGACAGGCATTCGCCGGAGGACAGGAGCCATACATATGGGAGATAAATCGAATCAGAAAAGAAAGCTGATCCTGGAGACGTCCAGAAAGATCTTTATGGAAAAGGGGTATAAGCGTGTCACGATGAAAGACATTGTGGAAGCCTGCGGCATCAGCCGGGGCGGGCTGTATCTTTATTTCGGCAGCACGGGGGAGATCTTTACGGAAGTGCTGAAGATGGAAAGCCAGGAAACGGACGATGTCTTTTCCGGTGCGATTGCGGAGGACGCGACCGCTTCCGATATTCTGGCGCTGCTCTTAAAGGAGCAGAAAAAGGAGATACTGCGGAAAAAAAACAGCCTGACCGTCGCCGTTTATGAGTACTTTTTTGAAAACAGGCCGGCGAAAAAAGACAATATGCTGCGAACCCGGTTTGACGAGGCGGCGGCAGTCATGGAAAAGCTGATCACGGACGGTGTGGAGAGCGGGGAATTTTACTGCGAAGACCCGCGCGGCTGCGCGCGCAATATCATGTATGTTCTGGAAGGGCTGAAAGTGGCTGCACAGACGATGGGAATCACGGAAAAGGCAGTTGACAGCGAGCTGCTGTATATTATGCAGGGACTTGTGACAGAGGAATGAGCGGAGGAAATTTCATGGAACGTGTGCAACGGATTTATGTGGAGAAAAAAGAAGATTTTGCGGTTAAGGCAAAAGAACTGCAGGAGGAGATCCAAAGTTATCTGGGCATTGACAGTGTGGAAAAGGTGCGGATTCTGATCCGGTATGACGTGGAGCGTATCAGCCGGGAAATCTGGCCGGCTGCCTGCAGGAGCGTCTTTTCGGAACCGCCGGTGGACGTGCTGTACGAGGAGACGGTTCCCATGCCGGAACGCGCCCGTATATTCAGTGTGGAATATCTTCCGGGACAATTTGACCAGCGTGCGGATTCTGCCAGAGCATGCATCCGGTTTCTGAATGAAAAGGAAGATCCGGTTATCCGCACGGCTGTCACGTATTTGCTGGAGGGCGACATTTCGGACGGGGATCTGGAGCGGATCAAATCATACTGCATCAATCCGGTGGATTCCCGGGAAACCGGTATGATGAAACCGGATACGCTGGAGGCACAATATGAGGAACCGGCGGATATTACGGTGCTGGAGGGCTTTCGTCAGATGGGAGAGACGGCGCTGCGGGAGTTGTATGCGTCTCTGGGACTGGCTATGACGTTTGAGGACTTTCTGCATATCCGCCGGTATTTTGACGCACAGGAGGACAGAGACCCGACGATGACGGAAATCCGGGTGCTGGATACCTACTGGTCGGATCACTGCAGGCATACGACTTTTTCCACGGAACTGAAAAATATTACCTTTGAAGACGGCTATTACCGGTCGCCGATCGAGACAAGCTATCAGTCTTATCTCGATACAAGAGAAGAAATTGTGGGAGACCGGGAGGATAAATTTATCTGTCTGATGGATCTGGCGCTGATGGCGATGAAAAAGCTAAAAAAAGACGGCAGACTGCAGGATATGGAAGAATCGGATGAGATCAATGCCTGCTCGATTGTCGTGCCGGTGGAAACGGATGGCGTGACACAGGAGTGGCTGGTCAGTTTTAAAAACGAGACACACAACCATCCGACGGAAATCGAACCGTTCGGCGGGGCGGCGACCTGTCTGGGCGGCGCGATCCGCGACCCGCTTTCAGGACGCTCCTATGTATATCAGGCCATGCGTGTCACCGGCGCAGCGGATCCCACGGTGCCGGTATCGGAGACGTTAAAGGGAAAGTTGTCGCAGAAAAAGCTCGTGAAAGGCGCTGCAGGCGGTTATTCGTCCTATGGCAATCAGATTGGTCTGGCAACCGGTTATGTGAAGGAAATCTATCATCCGGCTTATGTGGCGAAGCGGATGGAGATCGGAGCGGTTATGGGCGCTTCGCCGCGGAAAAATGTAATTCGGGCGACTTCCGACCCGGGTGACAGCATCATCCTGCTCGGCGGCAGGACGGGACGGGACGGCTGCGGCGGCGCGACCGGATCTTCCAAAGTGCATACGGAGCGTTCGATCGAGACGTGCGGCGCGGAAGTGCAGAAGGGAAACGCACCCACAGAGCGTAAGATACAACGACTGTTCCGGCGGGAAGAAGTCAGCCGTCTGATTAAAAAATGCAATGATTTCGGCGCGGGCGGCGTGTCGGTTGCGATCGGTGAACTGGCGGATGGCCTGCGTGTGGATTTGGATAAGGTACCGAAAAAGTATGCGGGACTGGACGGCACGGAGCTGGCTATTTCGGAATCCCAGGAACGGATGGCGGTTGTCGTATCGCCGGCGGATGTCAAAGCTTTTCTGGATTACGCCGCGGAGGAAAACCTGGAAGCCGTGGAGGTGGCCGTGGTGACGCAGGAACCGCGGCTGGTGCTCGTATGGCGGGGAAAGGAGATCGTCAATCTCTCCAGAGCCTTTCTGGATACAAACGGCGCTCACCAGGAGACTTCCGTCAAGGTGGCGATTCCTTCCGAGAAGGAAAATCAGTTGAAGAAAACGGCCATTCCGGCAGTGGAGGAAGCCCTTGCGGCGAATGATCTGAAAAAGGCCTGGCTGACGGAACTGTCGGATCTGAATGTCTGTTCCCAGAAGGGACTGGTGGAGATGTTTGACTCTTCCATCGGCGCGGGCAGTGTGCTGATGCCCTATGGCGGAAAATATCAGCTGACGGAAACCCAGGTGATGGCGGCAAAGCTGCCGGTGCTCTCCGGAAAAACCGATGCGGTGACGATGATGAGTTACGGCTTTGATCCGCAGATCTCCTCCTGGAGTCCTTACCACGGCGCGATCTATGCGGTGACGGAGTCCATGGCCAAGATCGTGGCAAACGGCGGGGATCATAAGACGATTCGCTTTACTTTCCAGGAATATTTCCGACGGATGAGTGAAGAGCCCAGCCGTTGGAGCCAGCCTTTCGCGGCGCTTCTGGGGGCCTACGACGCGCAGATGGGATATGGGCTGCCTTCTATCGGCGGTAAGGATTCCATGTCCGGCACGTTCAACGATATCGATGTGCCGCCCACGCTTGTTTCCTTTGCGGTGAATATCAGCAGGCAGCAGAACATGGTGACGCCGGAACTGAAGAAAGCCGGGGATAGGCTGGTACGTTTCCACATCAGGAAAGACCAGTATGACCTGCCGGTCTATAAAGATGTGCTGAAAGTATATGACGGCATATTGTCGCTGATGGCTGACAAGAAGATCACGGCGGCCTACGCGCTGGATGCCAAAGGTGTGGCGGCGGCACTCGGCAA